>JAJYYU010000019.1 GCA_021800515.1 Microcaldota archaeon | reverse complement strand
AGTAAAATAATAACAGCAATAATTAAATACCATAACATATCAATACTTACTGTAAAAGTTTTTATGCTGCGCAAATTTAAGTATAATTTAGGCAGATATAGATATAAACAAAAAGAATAATCCTCATCGACACCAGTCGGATATAACGCAGCGCTTTGCGCAAGTTTCTTGTTCTAAGTACACAGTTATTTAATGGGGATCCAATTTATTATAATTTTTAACAAAAGTGAATTTATGAAAAATTTTAGCGACCTTCATCTTAAGCCAGAAATATTAAACGCGCTTAATGCGATGAATTTTACAGAAATGACAGAAGTACAGGAATCTGCAATACCTGCAGTTTTATCCCATAAAGATATAATAGTCAGATCAAAGACAGGAAGCGGTAAAACAGGCGCTTTTTTGATACCGATTATGCAGATTATAACAGGAGGGCAAGGATATCCGCAGGCCATAGTTCTTGTCCCTACAAGGGAACTCGCATTGCAGGTTAATGCTGTTGCGCATAGTATCGCACAGAAAAGCAGAATCAGGACAACTGTTGTTTATGGGGGTGCATCAATAAATGTCCAAGTCCAGAATCTGAGAAATGGCATAGATATTGTAATAGGCACTCCTGGCAGAGTGCTTGACCTTGTTGAAAGGGGTGCACTGAAGCTTGACAAGATAAAGCATCTTGTGCTTGATGAGGCAGATTTAATGTTGGATATGGGATTTATTGAAGATGTGGAAGCAATAATATCTATGATGCCTGAAAATGAACAAAGACAGACATTGCTGTTTTCTGCAACAATACCTACGGAGTTAAGCAGCATAGCAAGAAGATACATGAAATTTGATGCTGTAAAGATAAACATTGGAAAAGAAGAAAGTGTAACTGTTTCAACAATAACACATAGCTATTATGTTGCAGGTGGCAGGTCAAAATTTTCTGCATTGTTGGGATATATAGACAAGTTTAATCCAAAAAAATGCATAATATTTACATCAACTCAGAGGGAAGCAGACTTTGTGCATGATTTTCTGCGCTCTATAAAATATAATGCAATAGTTATGCATGGCGGCATGAGCCAAGCAAAGAGGGAGCAGTCGCTTCATGCATTCAAAACTCATGCGACATTTCTTATCTCAACGAATCTTGCAGCAAGAGGGCTTGATATAAATGATGTAAGTGATGTAATAAATTTTGATGCGCCGGAAGATCCCCGTACATATGTGCATAGAGTTGGAAGATCTGCAAGAATGGGCAAGGATGGTAGGGCATTCACAATATTCAAGCCCGATGAGGAGCATCTGAAGCGTGCCATATGCAAGCTTGCAAATGTAAATATTTCAAAGGCTGAGCTTGATATTGCAAAATTCAAAGATATCGCAATACCAGAAATGAAAAGGAATGAAAGGAAATTTGGCAATGGAAGGTTTAGTGGCAATCAAAGAGGCAGGAACTTCTATTCAAGTGGGCAAGACAGACCAAAAAATAATAGATACAGGAGATAATAATTGTAGGCTCAATTACTTGCCATATAATTTTTTAGTAGATTTTTAAATATTCTCTGTAAATTATATTTTTGATTGATACAATCAATGATATATATGATAATAATGGGTATAGAAAGTAGTGCACATACTATTGGGGTAGGAGTTGTAGAAGGCAGAAAGATACTATCAAATAAAAGAAAAATGTATCCTATTTCTAACAAAGGAATTATACCTTCAAAGGTTGCAGAGTTTCATTCTAAACATATCCCAAGCTTGATTAGGGATGCTCTTGCAGAATCTAAAATAAACATTGAGGATATAGACGCAGTCGCATATACAAAAGGTCCTGGAATCGGGGCGTGCCTAAGAATAGGCCAGATAGCAGCTAAGACAATATCACGGCAGTTTGACAAACCTATTTTTCCTGTAAACCATTCTGTAGCGCATATTGAGATTGCGCGGATTATGTTCAATATGCATGATCCCCTTGTGTTGTATGTTAGTGGTGGAAATTCCCTGATTCTTGGCATAATAAACAAACCCTTTAGGCATTACCATGTCTATGGTGAGACGCTTGACATAGGAATAGGGAATGCACTTGACAACTTTGCAAGGTCTGCAAATCTTTTGCCTGCTTGGGGCTCATCAGTGGCAAAGGTGGCTGAAGGCGGTAAATATATAGCAATGCCATACAATGTCAAGGGCATGGATTTTACATTTACAGGACTCCTAAAGTATGCAACAGACCTTTTGGCAAAGGAAAAATTGCCTGATATAGCTTATTCATTTCAAGAAACGATGTTCTCCATGCTGTGCGAGGCTACTGAGCGCGCATTGTTTCTGCTCGGCAAAAAGGAGCTTATACTTTGTGGTGGTGTTGCACAAAATAAAAGATTAAATGAGATGCTCCAAAGTATTGCAGATTCGCATGGAGTGAAATTTGGGGTAGCTCCTGACCAGTTCAATGCAGACAACGGTGCAATGATTGCAGTTGTAGGCCTTGAAATGCTAGAGAATAAGGATCATTATACCTTAAGCGAAGCTACAATAGACCAAAAATTTAGGGCTGATAAATTTGAAATTAAATGGCAATTATAAACATGGCATGCAAAAATATAGGAAACTGAATGAAGGCGCAGAAGCAGTAATATATGCAAGCAATTTCCTGGGAATTGATGCAATAATAAAATATAGAGCAGCAAAGGATTATAGAGAAGAATCCCTTGACAAGATGCTAAGATACCAACGTACAAAAAAAGAGGCAAAAATACTATCTGTTGCATCCCAAGTTGTCAGTGCCCCTAAAGTACTATTTCTTGAAAAGGATAGAATATTTATGCAGAGAATTAAAGGCACAAATCTATTAGCAATTCTGCAGGCAAATACTGGCGTCATTGAAAAAAATGCCAATTTGCAACTGCAAGCAGATAAAAATCTGTTTTCCAAAATTGGATCTGCTCTTGCAGTTCTACATGGCAACAATATAGTTCATGGGGATTTTACTCCTGCTAATATACTTGTTGATAAAAATTCTATAAGTATAATTGATTTTGGACTTGCAGATATATCCCAAATGATTGAAGATAAGGCAGTGGACTTGCTCCTTATGAAAAGAGCTATAAGCAATCAGCAGTATACTGCATTTTTGGTTGCTTACAGAAAAGGTTACAATAAAGCACCTGAAGTGATAAAAAGGCTGGAAAAGATAGAAAGAAGAGGAAGATATCAGGAAAGAACACTTGCCTCAACAACCGAAAAATAATTTGCAAGCAAGAATATAACCAACTAATTTTTAGTTATTATATATTTCGATGCGTCAATTAATTTTTTATCTATTGTTTTTATGCTATATGCATAACAGCATATTATTTATTGGTTTTCTGTTTCATATTATATAATATTAAATTTTATTGGGGGCAAACATGGCAAAATTAAATGACTTAGAAATTTTAACAGAGCTTGTTAAATATGACACAAATTCGAATGATGCAAAAAACTATATTGAAATAACCTCTTTTATAAAGCAATTTGCAGAGAAGAATGGAGGTAAGGTTAATATATATTCACCCGAAGGCAAGCAGAAGCCAAATCTTATAGCAGAGTTTGATTTCGGAAAGGAGATAACAATAGGAATAAATGCGCATTATGATACTGTACCTGTAAACAGGCAGGAATGGAAAACAGATCCTTTTAAACTTACTGTATCTGGCGGCAAGGCATTTGGGAGAGGAGCTAGCGACGACAAAGCAGGCATAGCAATTGCACTTTCGTTAATCCAAAGTATAAAAAGCAATGTAAATATTGAGCTGATAATCACATGCGATGAAGAAATAGGCTCTGCAGATGGATTGAAATGGCTTATACAAAACAAAAGGGAAAAAATAAAAAGTGATGCAGTTATAGTCCTTGATGCTGAAGACAAGATAATAATAGGCGCAAGCGGAGTAGCTTCTGGAAGAATACTTATAAAAGGAAGTGAGGTGCATGCAGGGTTCCCATTCCTCGGCAAAAATGCAATCAGTATTGCGCTCCCATTTTTAGACTGCATTAGCAAGTTTCAAAAAAAGATTGAATCAAAAAAATCAAAGTTTTATGGGGATCCAAAAAGAAAAGTATATAACAGATTTAGTATAACCATGATAAATTCAGGAATAAAGGAGAACCTTATTCCAGGATCACTTGAAGCAAGATTTGACTTAAGATGCATCCCTGAGATGGATCTTGCAATATTAAAGCAGCAATTTATTAAATATTTTAATGCTGAAGCAAAGAAGATAGGCATAAGTGCAAAACTTGAGTTTACATCATCGCATAATAGTTATGTAACTGATACAAAATCAAGGCTGGTAAAAAAGTTCATGGATGTGACAAAACAGAAAAAGCTGTATGCTTCCTTTGGTGGGCTTGATGCAAATCTATTTACCGATATCTCAATACCTACTGTATCTTATGGAGTTGAGAATAGCAGTATACATAAGTCAAATGAGTATGTTGAAATCAATAGGTTGACTAAAGTCAGGAATCAAATATCTAAGATACTTGAGACATATTAAATACTGAATATGCAATGCTGCTTAAAAGGTTTTTACACTTGTCCAATTGTTGAATTTGTTGCTTTCGGTATCATTACTATTCTCATTTTTGATGTCAACCCGTTTATACATTTTTGCAGATATTAGAATTGTTATGAATGCAATAAATGTTGTTGTAATTATATATATGTAATATGAGGCATTTGAATTAAGGTATATATATGTGAATAGCAGAATACTAAGAATGCTGGTGCCTATGCTCAGTATATAACTTTTTTTAAGCCCTATGAGCACTAAAAACGCGGTCACTGCCTGCAGGAATACAAGTATGCAGCTACCAGCAAGTAAAATATAGGTCATGTTTAAAAGTCCTGATAGCAAAATTTGCTTTGCAATAATTTTACCTGCTAAAGATATAATTTCACCATTAGCATAATATGCGAATATGAAGAAGGTCATGAAAAATGATATGACTGAAACATAGCTTAAACTGTTGTATTCTATAAAATTAGTTTCATAGATTGCCTTTGATACTGTATCTATGTCACTTGTACAATAATACTTATGCTTGTACTCAACGAGGTCTTCAAAGCAAAACGGTTTTTTGCATATCTCACATGTTGCATATGCGTATCTCCATGGATGATTAAAGCAGTATTTACTTTTGCCTGCTGCACCCTCATTTCCAAAGGCTTTATAAGTTGTTCTCTCTTTATCTGCACCCTCATTCTCCTCTGCTGTTTTTGTTTCATTGTGCTCCTCATCATTGCCTGTGCTTTCACTGCTTTTTTTATTTTCTTCATTGCTTATATTTCTATTTTTAAATATAAGCAAATCGTTTGCATCAGGCATGATATCATAATTTATAATTAACTTTAAATTTATAATTAATTTTATATATTTAATTAATAAATAATTAATGAATTATATTTTAATACATTATTTAATTATGTTCTATTTTAAAATTTATAAGGTATCCCAAGGAAAGCAGTAATTTATTTTACTTTTTTACATATCCAATTTTCACTTTAGTTATCTAAAATTAAATAAATCCTACTATTTTAATAATATATGTGCCTAAATTTTCAATAGCTGATCACTTATATAATTTTAATATAAATAATTATGCAAAGACAAATAAAATTTAATATATTAAATCAAATCAGAATATTTTTAATAAATCAAACTAGGTGAATTTATGAGTCTGTATAGGCAGGTAAAGAAGACATTTATAGAAGGATACAAAAGTAACTCTGATAAAGTAAAGGAGAATAGGATAAAATGGAGTTCTGAGCCTTCTGTCGCAAGAATAGAGAGACCGACAAACATCGCAAGGGCAAGAGAACTAGGGTACAAAGCAAAGGAAGGTATAATTGTTGCAAGAGTGAGAGTGAAGTCAGGAAAAAGAAAAAGGCAGACTATTGATGGTGGAAGAAAGCCCTCAAAAAGCGGCAGATTCTTTTCAAGGCAGAAATCGCTCCAGGCAATTGCAGAGGAGAGGGCCTCCAAGAAATTTGTAAATCACGAAGTCCTAAATTCATATTATGTTGGGCAGACAGGACAGGAGAAGTTCTATGAAATAATCCTTTTGGACTCGACAAGTCCAGTGCTAAAAAATAGCAAAACATATTCTAATATCATAACCCAGAAGCAGAGGGCTGTAAGAGGGCTTACAAGCAGTGGAAAGAAATATAGAGGCGCATGAAGAGAACTCTTGCAACAGCATCAAATAATTCAAGTGCATTCCTGTATTCTAAGATACGAGACATATTTAAAAATCCGGTAATAATAAGACGTGGAAGGAAGAATGCTGAAAAATTAATGGAATATGCGCTGTTTATGGGGTTTGATAGTATCTCCATAGTTTCCAAGATAAACAAGGCTAATATATTAAGAATAAATGAGCTGAAAATAAATGCTGAATCACAGGCGCGCAAATACAAGTCTAAAATCTATTTTTATGATTTAAATGAGAGAAAGAAAATATTCATCAATAATAAAGGTGCCAAAAGAAGCGAGCAGGATTAAATATACAGGGATTCTCGAAAAGCACAAGGCTTACAAAAGAAGCGAGGTCGCAGTGGAAGAAAGTAATTCAGGCCTTAATATCCTAGTGAATGCAGATGACCTAAATGCATTGAAGGCCTCTACAAACGGGATACTGCGCGAGCTTCAGTTAATATATAAAGTGCAGGCCATAGGGAAGAAAAGAAATGCAAATTCTAAGTACAATCAGCAGCGGCTAAAAAATTCAGGTAGGAATTAATAGAGCAAGCAGTATACTGCGTGGTTTATCTATGAATATGTCATGGACACATGAATATATGTAAAAAAGCAAAATATTTTTATATTATCAGTTATTAATAATAAAACACATAATGCATGCATAAGGTATGAGTAAAATGAATACTATGAAGTGAGCCATGCAGCATAGTGTAAATTTAACAAAGATTTAAATATTTTTAATGCAGATTTAGTTAAATATCTTAAAATTAAGGTACGCATTCTTGTACTGTTAATTTGTTTGGTCTATCCTGAAATTCAAGTTTTATAGGTTAGATTAATAAGAAAAAATTAATGAATTGCTGCACGCATATTTTGGCAATCCATTAAAAAGATAAAAATCTGTAACGATACAACAATAAAAAGTGCAATACAATGACAAAAGGTTCATTACAATATTGGCCAAGGAAAAGGGCGAGGAAGAGACTGCCAAGAATCAGAGAGAGCAGGAAAACCGCAGATGTTCCAAGTCTGTCCAACATCGTGGGATACAAGGCAGGCATGTGCCAGCTTAATCTTATTGATGATTCTGAGTCTCCTTCAAAGTCTCTTGAAGTCAACAGAGCATGCACAATAATCGAGATTCCTAAGACAGAGCTCTATGGGATAAGGTTATATAAAAGGAATGGCATAACGAAATATCTTGAATCCTCTGATGAAGTGCTGAATGCAGAACTGTGCAAAAAGATAGGCATGAAAAACATAGAAAATAATGAATTAAAACTTGAAGCATTCAAAGGTAAACTCAAAGACTATGTTGATGTAAGCGCACTGCTTGTTGCATACCCAAAGACTGTTTCTGTCGAGCAGCACAAGCCTGTTAGATTTGAAGCAAAAATCATTGCAAATGACATAGCCCAGAAATTCGAGATTGCATCAGGTTTACTTGGAAAGGAAGTAAAGGCTATTGACATATTCAAGAATGGAGAGTTCATTGATGTAACTTCAATTTCAAAAGGAAAAGGATGGTCAAGTGCGATTAAAAGGCACCATATTGCAAGATTAGACCACAAGGCAACCCAAAAAACAAGGCATATGGGAGTCCTTGGATCCTATGGAATGGGAAGAGTTCTTTATTCAGTGCCTCATTCAGGTCAGCTCGGCTTCAATTACAGGACAGAGTACAATAAAAGGCTCCTGAAAATAAGCTCTGACAAGTTGGACAAAAAACAAGGATTCAGGAATTATGGAAGCATAAACAGCGATTACATTATAATTGAAGGATCTATTCCAGGGCCTGCGAAAAGGCTTGTAAGACTCAGAAAAACTCTTAGGAATAAGAATAAGAATGGTATAAAGGAGCCGAAGATAAATGAAATAATACTAAACTGAAAGTGGAACAATGAATGCTGATGTTTTTGATTTAAATGGAAAGGTTTTGAAGCCTATAGAGCTGCCAAGCCTGTTCGAAGAGCAGGTAAGGAAAGACCTTATACTGAGAGCGATTGCGTCTGAAAATAGCTATCTGCTGCAGCCTCAAGGTTCTTACAGGTTTGCGGGAATGGAAACCTCAGCAGTCTATGTCGGGCGAATGAATGTATACAGAACAGGAAGGCATATGGGAATCGCAATCAGGCCTAGAGAAAAGCTCGGTGGAGGAGTGCAAGGAAAGGTAAAAAGAATACCCTCAGCCACAAAAGGCAGAAGGGCACATCCCCACAAAGTGGAAAAAATACTCAACGAAAAGATTAATAAAAAAGAATACCAGAAAGCAATCGCAAGCGCAATTTCGTATACATGTGCAAATGCACAGCACAAGCCAATAGTTGTTACTAATGAGATTGAGTCCTTGCCAAAAACAAAGCAAGTGATAGCAGTTCTGAAAGCTCTGAATCTGCAGCAAAGCCTTGAAAAAAAGAAGAGGATAAGAAAAGGTCTAAGAAGATCGTCAAAGCAGAATGTATATAAGAAAACAGTTTTGATTATAGTATCAGGCAATGCAGGCATATTGAAATCAGGAAGAAATATAGCAGGCGTTGATGTGTGTACGACAAAGGCAATTTCTGCAAATCTGCTCGTGCCTGGAGGAAATTCAAAGCGCGCAGTCATATGGAGTGAAAATGCAATTAAAAACATACAGCAGGATATAAAGGAATTGCACCTGAAATAAGATCTCTGCAGCTGCAGACAATAAGTAAAATTAGATTAAATAAATAAGGAATAAATAAGGATTAAATAAGGATTAAATTAAATAATAAATAAATTAAATTATTTAGAAACTTAAAAATTAAAATAATTAAAAATATTAAAATAATTAAAAATAAAATTAAAATTAACAAGAGGATTTAAATGGCAATATTAAAATACCCGTTGGCAACTGAAAAGGCAGTAAAGCTTGTGGAAAGCGAAAATGTCGTTACTTATGTTGCAGACAGCAGAGCAACCAAAACACAGATAAAAAAAGAGTTTGAGAAGGTGTTTAATGTTAAAGTAAGGTCAATAAGGACAGCTAATATGCCAACTAATTTAAAAAAGGCATTCATAAAACTTGCACCTGGATTCAAGGCAACTGATATCTCTGAAAAGCTTAAGATTGCATAATTGCGGGTATGATGTCAGCATGAGTGAAAAAGCAGGCGAATCAAAAACAAAGAAGTGAAACAATGGGAAAAAAACTGAAGATGCAAAGAAGGGGAAAGGGCTCCAATGTATATACAAAGCTCCCAAATACCTATGATTTAAATGTTAATTATAAGAATACAAAGGCAAGTATATCAGGCAATGTCGTTTCTCTGTTTAACCATACAGGCCATACAGGCATTGTAATGCAGGTCATATATGATGATTTTTCAAAGGACACGCTCATTGCACCTGAAGGCATAAAAATAGGGGATACAATACATATAAATAAGGGCATTCCTTCTCTTGGCAGCGTCATGAACTTGTCAGACATACCAGAAGGAATTCCAATCTATAATATAGAATCCTCTCCAGGAGATGGAGGTAAATATGTTAGGTCAGCAGGCGCTGCAGCATATATAATAATGCATGGTGACAATTTTACAAAAGTGCAGCTTCCGTCAAAGTCAATCATAACCTTAAGCAATAACTGCAGAGCACAGCTTGGCGTTATATCGAGCGGTGGAAGGAAGGAGCAGGTAATTGTAAAGGCAGGTAAAAATTTCTATATAAAGCATGCAACCAATAAGCTCTGGCCTACATATAGAGGGGTTAAATCAAATCCTGTAGACCATCCATTCGGAGGCAAGCAGCATCATAAAGGCAAGGGCAGCATGACATCAAGGAATGCGCCGCCTGGAAGAAAGGTTGGCCACATCGCTGCGAAGAGAGTCGGCAGGAAAAAGAGGTAATTAAAATGGCTGAAAAGAAAATATTCAAAGGTATGACAGGCGAGGAGATCGCCAGGATTCCGCAGCAGGATTTTTTGACATTGATAAAGTCACGGCAGAGGAGATCTATAAAAAGGAATGGGATAGACTACAAAAACCTGAAAATAAAGGTTGAAAAATACAAGAAGGACGGAAAAGGCAAGGTCGTCAAGACCCAGTGCAGGGAGGCTGTAATACTACCATCCTGGATAGGGATGAAGTTTGCAGTGCATAACGGGAAGGAATTCCAGCAGCTTGACATAGTGCCTGAAATGATAGGCCACAGGCTCGGGGATTTCGTCTACACGACAAAACGTGTAGTGCATTCGGCTCCTGGAATAGGCGCAACCCGCGGAAGCAAGGCCCTGTCGCAGAAATAATGGTGCATTCTAATGAGATATTCTTTCAATAGAGACAAAAAAGACCTTGTGTTTGCATACAGGAAGGACATCAATGCAAGTTTCAAGGACCTAAGCATAGTATGCAGTGCAATAAGGTATAAGACTGCAGCAAGCGCTGTCAAGGAGCTCGAGGAGGTCGAGAGTGGAGCCAAGCCAGTGTTTTACCCAAGGTTCAATAAAGGCATGGGGTCAAGGCACGAGCTCTTAGGAAAGAAGGGAAGATGGCCAAAGAAATGCTCCAAGATAGTCAGGAATGTCCTGTTAAGTGCAATTTCAAATGCAGAAAACAAGGGATATGACCCTGATGCAATGGTTGTAGTGCATGCCTCCGCAAACAAGACAAATATAGTAAGAAGAGTAGCACCAAAGGGAATACTTTATATCAGCGGGGGTTATGGATATGCAAAGCAGAGGAGAAGCGATCTTGAGCTGGCAAAGGTCGAGATAGGCCTGGGCACTGGCGAGGAGCAGGGCATCAGCAAGAAAATGAAGGCAGCTATAAAGCTTAATGCAAAGAACACTCCAAAGCAAAGCATAAAAGACACGGACTCGAAGAAAAAGCAGTCTGTTAAGCAGCAGGTAAAGGCTATTGAAAAAAAGGCAATAGCAGACATTGAAAAAGTGCCTCAGAAACAAGATGCTAAATCAGATGCAGCTACAGCAGCAGCTGCAAAGGCAGAAAATCTGGATAATGCCAAGTCCAAGCAGCCAGCGATGTTAGAGCAGGAAAAACAGGAGACTGCCCTCCCCAAAAAATAATAAGTGCTTATTGAAGAACAAGTGATATTTTGATAGAAAGGAAATTTATAGAGGACTCAATAATTAAATACAATATTTCAATGTACCTTAGCAAATCCCTTGCAAATGCAGGGTTTTCAAGAGTAGACATACAGAAAACGCCTGTCTTGACAAGGATAATCGTATACGTGCTGAATCCAGGAAGGGTTATCGGGAGAGGCGGAAGGACTCTGGACATTCTGACTGACACAATAAAAAAGAAATTCAAGGTCGAAAATCCACAGATAAATATAATGAAAATAGAAAATAGGCTTCTTGATCCAATGCTTGTAGCAAAGAGCATCTCAGACAAGTTCGAAAGAGGGCTCAATACAAGGAAGATTGTGCAGCAGACGCTGAAGAGCATTCTTGAAAACGGTGCAATCGGCGCAGAGATCATAATAAGCGGAAAGCTTGCAGCAAAAGGCGCAAGGGCAAAGGTTATGAGGAAAAGCATAGGCTATATGCCAAAGGCTGGAAACACGACAAAGCTTGTCAAGTATGGAACAGCGACTGCATATCCAAAATACGGAGCTATCGGCGTAAAAGTAAAAATCGTGCCACAAGGGACTGTGTTTCCGGACAGGGAGTTAAAGAAGTTTGAGATTCCAAAACAGATTCTTAAATCCTAAAGTTCTCTGGTCATCATTTAAATTAAATTTTAGTTAAATTTTAGGCAGGTTTAAGCACGCAATAGTCAAAAATAACCAATAACCAAAACAATTTTAAATTAATTAAACAAGTATTGGAAAGCAAATAGCTGCAAGCCAAGATAGACAAAGATAGATAAATTAAAAGACAGTTAAATATAACCAATGATTTTATGCAGGACCAAAACCAAACTAATATCCCGAAACATAATGAAACAAGAAAGAAATATATTGGAGTAGTAAGGGAGTATTTTAAGGTAATAGGTACTGCAGTAGGTATATCTGCATTAGGCATAACAATTGGAGTGATGCTTAACAATTATATCAGGCCTATGGTTGTTGTTGAGAGCTTACGCACAAATCATGTTTTGAGGCAGATAAAATCAGAAAAAAAAGTAATATCTGCCAACAAAGCAGAAATTGTAAAGGATTCAAACGATATAGCAAAATTATACCGAAAAATAAATAATGAAGTCAATGCAGAGAAGAATGCAGGGCTGAAACTAAATATTAATAAACCGTCTTATGGAATATCTTTCAAATTTGATTTTAAGGACTTGAATGAATTTTCCTCTAATTATAAATTAATAAAAAAAGATCTTAAGCAGATTAACCTCTTAAGAAAAGACATAAAGTCAAAAGCACTGGAAGATGAAATAATAAGCGCAAAAATCAAGGCGAATGAATATTTTCTATACAAAAAAGCTAGCATACTGAACTCTAAACTTAAGCTTAAAAAATTAAGCAAGCAATAATAATAACTAATGCGATGCGCTATAAAGCAAATAATAATTGTCAAAAAAAACAAATACTTTACAGGAAGCGCTTCTCCTATAAATTCTAACTAATTTTATATATATCCTAATCTGGATTTTGCGATAACAGCATGACAGTTTTAATTAAAATTATAGGCTAATTAAAAAAATTATTTTTACAATGTGTTTATAATTATTGCCTTAGCAGTGCCATATCCCTTCTGTAAGCCTCTGGCAGTATTTCCCTTATTTCCTCATTGTCAATGCCATAAGTGATCTTTATATTGTATGCAGTCCTGTAATTTTTGTTTTTAAGCTCGAAAAAGTATGTCTTGAGTGCAATACCGTGTTCTTCTTCCTTATCAAAATTAAAGGCCTTTGCTATCCTTAGCGCATCGAGCTCATCATAAATCCCAGGGATTTGGCTAGTTTCAATGCCATTAATAATTTTCTTGCATACGCTGTGCGCATACATGTCCTCAAAGTCCTCTCCTGCATATATATAAATAAGATCATCTTCTATCTCACTGCCAGAATTTCTTCTCAGATTCATCAGAACCCTTCTTGCAGCATTGAATTTCCTGTAATACATAAGTGATTCAAACTTATTGACTTCCTTAAATATATTTTCCTTAATTATTTTTTTCTCTTTTTTAAGCTCTTTATAGTTTTTTTCATTTTCTTTAAATGTCTCTATATCCTCTTTTATACGGTCCCTAAGCATTTCTTTGTACATATTTATTTTATTTGATACTCTTTTGTAAAATGCCTTTATGGTGCCCTCCTCCTTCTTATCATCAATCTCAAGTATCTTGTTCATATCAATCAACATCAACCATTAATAATAATATTACTATCTTTTAGATTTTTAAGCTTTTTGTTCAGGTTTTCTATAATCTATAATCTATAATCTAAAATGCTCTTTATAATTTTTCATGCCAGGTAAAGATGTTATAAGCATCTGAGGATATTCTTAAACTCTTACCAATTTCTCAAATTCTTTATAAATCTTTTTATCTATATATAAAAAACAAATAAACAACAGATTCTATGCTGCAGCATCAAAGAGAGAGAAAAACAAAACTTTTTGGAAAAAAGTTTTCAGATAGCTCCAAAGCGCAGAGCGCAATGGAATACTTAATGACATACGGCTGGGCAATACTCATCATCGCAGTCGTTCTCGCAGCACTTGACTTCCTCGGAGTCTTCAATGGAAATACATTCATAGGCTCGTCATGCCTTGCAACTCCTGGCTACCTATGCAGTAATCCTATCATGACTGCAAATGCAAACGGCCCTAATCTATTAAGCTTCAACTTTGAGCAGGATACAGGCCAAACAATATATGAGGTATCCTTTGCTTGTGCAGCGTCATCCAATTCTTCGACAGGAATGCCTAATGCAAATACTGCCAATGTATTCCAGTTTGCAACTTCTTCAATATCTTCTGGATCTCAGTTGAACATTTCAGGCATGCAGTGTTACGGCAGCAATGCAAACCTTTTCCAAGACAATCCGATAGGTACAGTGTTTTCAGGTACACTTTGGATTCAGTATACTACAGTACCTGCATCAACTAATTATCAGTATGCGAAAATTGCAAAGATAACTGCAAAAGTAGAATCATTATCTTCATTAGTGTCATCACTTGGAGCTCCATCAGCACCAGGATTCTCTGGACCACAGACAACACCCTCAAACATTTTGTACTATGCTCCTATTAGAATATCAAATCCAGGAGGGCCTACGCCAATATCTGTTCCGTCAGGAATAGTATCCTATGTTCCAATCACGATCACGAATGGCGCAAATGTTCCTACATCAGCGCCTTTCCAGCAGATGGTGAATATTACAGAGAGTCAGTTCTCTTCTTATAATATTACATATAGCAACACAATCGCGAACTTTGAGTTCTTTACGCAGTCAGGAGCAGTAATACCAGCATGGATTGAGAGCAACAACAATGGAAAGCTGATTACTTGGGTGAATCTTCCAACAGCAATTCCAGCATCAAGCTCTGTGACTATATATATTGGATTTGCACCAAAGACTACAAACCTTCTTAGCAGCAGTGGAACAACAGGCATCGGCGAAGCCCCACAGCTTCCTTGCGGCACTACTGCAACAAGTGCATGCGCAACATACGCAGAATACGATGATGGTGCTAAAGT
>JAJYYU010000018.1 GCA_021800515.1 Microcaldota archaeon | reverse complement strand
GTAATAAGTGGTAAAATGGACAAAAGGCAATTATTAAGCAGAAATGTTAATGATATAAAATTAAAGAAGGACATGAAGGTATCTGAACTTATAGAATCCATGAAGTATATGGGAGGATTTTCAGGCCAGCATATGGTAAATGGCATAGATATAATGCGCAGTATGATAGCAGACAAGGATTGCTATAATTTCCTTTCATTCCCTGCGGATATAATATCAACAGGCCTAAGAGGCGTGATTGCAAATTCTGTAAAGTACTTTGATGCAATAATAACCACTGGAGGCACGCTGGATCATGATATTGCCAGGTCTTTTGGAGGAAAATATAAAGTTGGATCATTCAATGCAGACGACAAGATGCTGCACAAGCTTAATATCTACAGGCTAGGCAATGTATTTATAGAAAGCAAGGAATACGGGGTCAAGGTTGAGGACGCATTTACAGATATTATGGGCGAGATCTACAGCTCAAAGGACTATAAAAAAGAATACTCTGCATCTGAATTGACAATGGAGTTCGGAAAGTACATCAAAGATGAAAAGTCTATACTAAGGCAGGCATACCTGCACAAAGTGCCTATTTTCAATCCCGGAATTCTGGATGGCGCATTTGGCACCCAGCTCGCATTATTTTCGCAAGACCATGATTTTAAGCTCAACTTGCTTAGAGATGAGCTTACACTCAGTAATATAATATTTGATAATAAAAAGACAGGTGCGCTGATGATCGGAGGAGGCATAAGTAAACACCATGTAATATGGTGGAATCAGTTCAAGAAAGGTCTTGATTATGCAGTATATGTTACTACTGCAACCCAGTATGATGGAAGCCTTTCAGGCGCAAGGCTTACAGAAGCAGTCTCGTGGGGCAAGATAAAAGAGCAGGCGAAGTATACAACAATTGATGGGGATGCGACAATAATACTCCCTATAATGTTTTCTGCATTGAATTTAGTATAAATTTAGGTTTATTTTTTTTATTTATACTATTTTTATTTCTAAATATCTAAATATTAAAATAAAGAGAGCGATTGATTGAAAAGAGTTATTGAATACAGGCAGCTTGTGCAGATTCTTATCCTTTTCATGATAGTTCAGTTTCTAGGCCTTACTGTGGCAGTTCTGTTTTACAATACTGTCCCAATCTCTATTGTATCATCAGCACTCTCTGCCCCTACTTCTATTGGCGTCACAATCGCTAATGTATTATTTTATATAGGCATGATTGTAGTTTTTTCATTTATACTAATAATATTCTCAAAGCGTTCTAGTTCAGGAAAATTCTTCTATTTTGTTGAAGCTTATATACTATTCATATCAACATTTTTCATATTTTGGGTTATAAGCAGGCTTGTAACAAACGCACCTCTTTTTAGCATTTTCGGGAACAGCATAACGACAAGCGTAGTGATTGCGGCACTGCTTTCTGTTGCTCTTATAATTGCAAAGAACAAATGGCAGAAGCTCAGGAATTCTGCAGCTATTCTTGCAAGTGCAGGAGTCGGCACCCTGCTTGGGATAAGCCTACCGTTTTACTTCGCATTTATATTCATGGCATTTCTTGCAGTATATGATTTTATTGCTGTTTTCATAACAAAGCATATGATAACAATGGCAAAGGCAGTGTCAGAGAAGAACCTTGCTTTTCTTATTGGAGTAAATGAGGTGGAGGCAGTAAGCAGATCTGACTTTTCAAGCAACGAGCTTAAGGAGTATAACAAAGAGAAAAAGCTCTTTGCCAAGCAGCATACTCATGAGGCAAAGCATATAGAAGCCCTAGCAGGCAAGGGCATGGTGCCTGTTATTGCAAGAGTAGAGCTTGGAACAGGGGACTTGGTCATGCCATTAATGGTTGCTGTTTCAGCATTTCCTAATATAAAACTAAGTTTTTTTATTATCTTCGGCGCAATATTCGGGCTTGTACTGACAATGATGATACTTAAGAAGTACAAAAGGGCGTTACCAGCAATACCTCCCCTATTGTTCGGAATTAGTATAGGCATAGGAATATATTATTTATTGCATTTAAGCGCACTTATTCTTTAGGATATGAGAGCTCCTGTAGATAATTATTCTTTAGGATATGAGAGCTCCTGCAGATAATTGATTCGAAGGAATAATGCAAAATCTGCAAAAAAGTAAATCCTTTTCTGCAAAACATTTAAATATATTTAATTTTCCTATTTTACTGTTTATTGCTCTTGTAGCTTTGGCTAATGCGGTTGTAGAGAATGCATAAATGTAAAATAGCCATATTATAAACAGACAGATCAAAAAAACAAAAGCAAATAGTTGCATAAAGTGCTAAAAAATATAAGCATATAAAATTCTAATAAAAAGAGTCATATCAAATTCTAATTATAATAAAAAGCTAAAACCTAAAAAAGTCAAAAAGCGATAAAATGACAGGCAGAAAAACCAATGAAAATATCATAAACAACAACATCAGCGGAGTAAATGACAGCAAGCCAACTGAGATAAAAGAAAATGACGATGGTCTGAAATACTATTCAAGGACTAAAAAGGAACTTGAGGCAATGCCCGAAGTTGATACGACAATGACCATATGCCCTGAGTGCAAGCTCATTATCAAAGGCATACTTTACAAAGATGGGGACAATGTCATGATAAGGAAGGAATGCCCTGAGCATGGCATGTTCATTGAGAAGTACTGGGAGGATTACAATCTGTACATGAAGATGAAGAAATACAATTATAATGGAAGGGGTATAGACAATCCAAATTACTTGAATAAAGGGGAGAACTGCCCGTTTGACTGCGGAATGTGCGAAAGGCATAAGTCCCACACAGGATTAGCCAATGTTGTAGTAACCAACAGATGCCACCTTTCATGCTGGTACTGCTTCTTTTATGCGAAGTCAGGCGAGCCGATATACGAGCCTACTATAGAGGAGCTAGACAAATTGTTTGTGAACCTGCGAAGCCAGAAACCAATTCCAGCGAATGCGCTCCAGCTGACAGGAGGCGAGCCAACAATGCACCCTAAGATTGTCGAGATAGTCGCGCTTGCCAAGAAGAGGGGCTTTGACCAGATTCAGCTTAACACGACAGGCATAAACCTTGGCTTTAATCCCAAGCTTGCCGAGGATCTGCGCAAGGCAGGAGTAAGCACGCTGTATATGAGCTTCGACGGAGTGTCCAAAAGGGCGAACCCCAAGAACCACTGGGAAGTACCGCTCACGCTCAAGGCTGCCAGAAAGGCGGGGATCGGCGTTGTTCTGGTTCCGACAGTTATAAAGTCCATAAATGACAACGAGCTGGGCCAGATGATTAACTTCGGGCTCAACAATATAGACATAGTCAGGGCGGTTAATTTCCAGCCAGTTTCCCTAGTCGGCAGGATGCCCAAAAGGCAGAGGCAGACCCAGAGGATAACAATCCCAGGCACAATAAAGAAAATAGAGGAGCAGACGAACGGCGCCATATCAAAGGAAGACTGGTTCTCTGTACCTTGCATAGGAGACATAACAAAGTTCCTGGAGGCTGCAAGCGGGTCATACAAGTACGACCTTTCAATACATTTTGCATGCGGCACAGGCACATACCTGTTCCTAGACAGCAATAATAAAGTAATCCCAATAACAAGGTTCGTTGACGTCGAGGGCCTTGTCGAGCACTTTAGGCAGGGATTCAGTGAGATGGACGGGAAACCTAGGCTCATAAAGAAGGCTATTGCAATGAAGTATATTCTCAAGCTTCCAAGCTTCATAGACTCTGCAAAGCAGCCAAAGTCAGTGAACGCGCTAAGCCTGCTTACATCTGTTTTCGCAAAGCGCACGTTCAACTCGCTTGCAAAACTGCAGATGAAGACATTATTCCTAGGTATAATGCATTTCCAGGACGAGTATACATATGACATACACAGGGTCGAGAAGTGTGACATACACTATGCAATGCCTGACGGGGAAGTCCTTCCGTTCTGCACTTTCAACGTGCTTCCTGAAATATACAGGGACAAGATACAGAACCAGTACAGCATACCAGAAAAGGAATGGATGGCGAGCCACAAGAACTGGTCATATTCCAAAGACAAATACATAAGAAATGTCAAGGAACTTGAGGCTAGGAAGGAATATGTAGAGACCTATGGAAACCTTACAGACTATTTCAAGAAGGCTGATTGAATGAGCGTACCATACAAGATTATTAAGAAGGCAATGTTTGAAGTCGACAAAAAGGATCTTATCGATGCGCAGCACGGCGCACGGCTGCAGTACAATCTGTTGAAATTGGATCCAGTGATAAAAGCAAAGGTCGAATACAACAAAGCGCTGATTACGATTATTTACAATCCCAAGTCTGCAGACAATGATAAAAAGAAAACAGACCTTACTGAACTTAAGGAATTCTTAGAAAAAGAAGGGATTAAAACAGGGAATGCAAAGATATCAGAACAGGATTACGATTATTACAAGGAGTTTTACTCATATGCATTCAGCCCGAAGCAGGTCAGATACCATCCTCCTTATGGCTCTAAGAAATAAACAGCATTGCTTCCTATCCCTACAGCCTCCTATTATAATTATATTTAGGACATTATATTTAGGACATTATATTTAGGATAATATATTTAGGATTTTATTAGAAGCAGATATATTATTAGTTATTCATTTAATAAGGAAGATCTGATGGTCAATAATAAAGCTAATACTAACAATGTGCTTGCAAATAATAAGGATAATAGCAGTAGTAAAATTGGCAATAAAAACTATAAAAAAATCACTTTCTGGACAGCTGTTGCAGTAAGCCTCGGCGCAATAATTGGTTCTGGAATCTTTGTATTAAGTGGAACTGCAATATACCTCGCAGGCTGGTCAGCACTAACTGCATTTATATTAGTAGGCGTACTTGCAATAATACTTGCGCTTGAGATAGGTGAACTAGGCTCTATAATGCCTCATGCAAAGGGTGCAGCATATTCATTTGCATATGAAGCTTTTGGAAGTGAACTTGGATTTATGACAGGGCTTCTTTATTATTTTAGTTCAGTTACTGCAGTCTCGACAATAGCATTAGGCTTTGGCTCTTATCTTTCAAGTATGTTCAATATCTCTTCATCTGTATGGTCAATAGCATTTGCAATGGTTCTCATATTCCTTCTTTCTATAATAAACATTTCAGGTTTCAAAAAAGCTGCAAATGTAGATAAATGGCTTGTTATTGCAAAGATGGCAGCTCTTGCAATTTTTGTAGTTTTTGCAATTTTATTGATATTTAAGTCAGGCAAATTCCCAATGCAGAATTTTACTCCAGGCCATGATGGTGTGGGGATCAGCGCAATATTTGCATCTAGTGTTATAATACTGTTTGCCTATTCAGGATTCCAGACAATTTCTAGTTTTACGTCAAATGTTGAGGGAGGGCCAAAAAATGCGGCAAAAGCAATACTAATGTCTGTCGTATTAAGCATAATTATTTATGTTTTGGTTGTATTCACAATGCTGCTTCTTATGCCTCCAAAGTTTTATGGCATGTCTGCTGATCCTATTTCGCTTGCACTGAAAAGTGTGTCTGCACCATCCTGGCTTATTTATATTATAGATATTGGAGCGCTGATTGCAACAGTTTCTGCAACTCTTGCAATGTTAATCCGTTCGTCTAGACTTATGTATCAGATCAGCTCAGATAAGTTACTTCCAAAAATTGCAAGGTCATTCAACACGCGAAAGGATGTAGCAGTAAATGGAACAATAATATCTGCAATCATAGGCATTGCAATGCTTTTTGCAGGGAATATCTATGTAATAGCCTCAATAAGCATGTTTGGCATATTATTTGCATATCTTATATCAAGCTTTTCATTAATCCATTTTAGGCGCTTAAAGATATACGGAGAATTCAAGATGCCTTATTATCCTTATCTTACGCTCATTGCCATTTCTCTAATTTTACTTTTTATGTTTGGAATACCTAAAAATGTGCTAAGTGTAAGTATTATCTCAATATTATTGCTGTTTATTATATATTACTTCCTAAGAGAATCCAAAGAAAAAAAACCAGTCAGAATTAAATTATTTAAATAATTTTTTTGCTCTCTGCAGTTAAAGATAAAATTATTGTTTTGTATTCTGTTTATGTTTTAAATTAGATTTGTTAAGTATCTTGATAAATTGGATATTATAATATTATAAGGTCCATAAAATAAAATTAAAATTAGATATATCCATTCACCAACGTTCAATTTCTCTTTTGAATCCTTTTAAGTGTTCCCTCACAGAACTTACTTTTCCTTCTTCATCGCTATAATATTTTATTTTATCAAGCCTTGCAAATGAAAATAATTTAGTTTTAATTTCGCAATATTTATAGCGATCTTCAGCATCTTTTCTAGAGTCTGTTATATACTTGTCTATTTTAGGCGCGCCTTGGCTATTGAGAAGATGATTTCTTAATACCTCATATTTTACATTCAAAAGTTTTTTCTTTTCTGTCTTATTATAGTGTATGTTTTTGCAGGTTTCATCAGTTTTCCCATCACTATTTTGCCCACCTATTTTTTCCGCATTAACTGACAATCAATCTACCTTCGCATATTCTATTTCTATTTATTTGTCCTGTTTTTTATGATAATTATCTCTTTTATTATTTTCTTTTAAAATGTTTAAGTGGCTTTTCAGATACTGCTATTTTTTTCCAATTATTAATATAAGACTCCCTGCGAAGCAACCATGCAGCATTAACCTCTATATTTTTTGTAATGTTTTCAAAGCATGTCTTTGCCTCATCTTCCTTAGAAAATAATATCCTCTCCATCACTTTTGCATTTGGCGTATTATAACTATAGATATTTGGCATACTGCTTTCTGTTTGTACAACATATGTTGTTATTTTTGTTTTTTTAAATATTCCGAACATTAGACCACTCTTATTTTTTATTTTTTCTGATATTTATATTTGCTGGCAAGGATGATGAGGTAAGTATAACAATCTTCTTATATTTATCAATTCTTGCCTTTAAATCTTCTAGGCGTTGTTTATCTATTTTATTTGAAAATAAATCTATATTTTTAATTATAAAATCATCAGGTAGATTCCACCACTTTATTTTCAAAAGCTCTCTTATTATTGCCGGGCTAAATCTGTATTTAATTATTTTTGCAGGTATGCCAGCGACAATTGCATATGCAGGAACATCTTTTGTTACAACAGCTCCTGCCCCTACTATTGCTCCATCTGATATGGTAATTCCTGGCATTACAATAGCATTTGCTCCAATCCATACGTCATTTCCTATGATAACTTTTTTAGGATGTGGATCATAAATCTCTTTTTTAACAATATTATGCCTTCTCTCATATAAAAATTCATGCTGGGACAGGTATTCTTTTGGATGACGTGCAGCACTTATTGTCGTATTCCATGAAATCGATGAGAATTTTCCTATTTCTGTATTTTCAACAATTGCATTGTAGCCGACATAGGAATGACGTGCAAAATAAGATTTTTCCACAATTGAATTTCTGCCGATGCCCACATAATCTTCAAGTGTTGTTTTTGAGACAATAGCAAAGTCACCAAGTTCAACATTGTTTCCGATAATTGTTTTGGCATCTATCTGCACATGCAGACCTATTTTAAATTTATTACGTCTATTATTGCTTTTTTTGTCCTTCATAGCATCCTTATCATATATATTATATATTTTAATTTAATCAAGCTGTAATTAATGTTATCCCCATTTATTTTAGCATTATTCCTTATCTTATTATCTCATTATTTTACCTTTTACTTTAAAATATTTATATTACATAAAAACCATTAGGTAATATTTTATGATTTTACATCTGAAACATGCTGCTTTAGGTTTTTTAATTCCTATGCTGATCTTTGCGGTTTTATTATTTATTATGGCAGGTATGTTTATTAATCATTATTCTGCATCGATACTTAAAACAGATAAAACAGGATCATTATTTGTGAACAGTATATATTATGGCAAAATTTATTTTGCAATTACACCTAACCAGCAAATACAGGGCTTAATGAACATAAGTAATTTAAGTAATGGCTTTGTAGGCATGCTATTTATTTTCAACAACACAAAAAAGCACTGTTTTTGGATGAAAAATACAGCATTATATCTACATCAGTACTGGTTGGCAAATAATACTGTTATTTATGCTTGGAACGGCACGCCCTATTCAATGAATGTTATTTGCAATAATGGCGATGAGGTGTTAGAGTCGCCAAATCTAATCCTAATGAATGGTCAAAAAATTTCGTTTACTATAAATAATTCTTCTTAATCCTTTAATCATTCTTTTAGGTAATTCCTTATCTTATTGCTTGCCAAAGGTAGCTATACAGAGCCATTAAATATCACAATATTCATATTTATTTTGTATGTTATGGAGACAACAAAAAAGCATAAGACTGAACTGAAAGTTGCTCGCAAACAAGACTCTGAGAATTTGCAAGTAAATTTTTTGCGCCGCTCAGATGGTCCAGCCAAAAATATACCAGAGAACCAATATACAAAAGTAATGTTAGATAAAAAATTGAGTAGAGTTGACAAAATTTTCAATTTTATTGAATACTCTACTATGCTTTCCCCTTTCGTAAGTTTGCTAGCTGTAACGGTGTTGCATAAATTGAGTGATATAAATGATACATTTTTTGTTGATTCATACGTTAGTAATTTGATAAGTATGATTTTACTGCCTTTGAGTTTAACAGGCGTTAAAAAAACAAAAGAAAAATTAAAAAACAGAATAATAAAAAAATATAATAAAAAAAATAATAATAACTAATAAAAATTCTACTTAATTTAAATAATATTTAAATCTATAAATAAAAATTAAAAGGTTATTAAATGCAATCCTACAAAAAATCCAAAAATATAAGTTTCATAAGAACTCCATTAAAAGTAGATTCTGATGCAGAAAGCTATAATGTAATTGATGAAGCACTAAAAGCTCTTTCATGTGATTCTGAATCAGCCAAAAGATCTGATGCATTGGATATACTTAAAGATTTTGCAAGATCTGCAGAGTGAATAAAAAGTTCTTTGTGCTGCTATAAATTTTCTGTATACATTAGCTTGTCAATCATGGCATGCTATCATGCCGTTAATGTATAGCGCTATATGGCTGCCTGATTCAAATACAGTAATACTGCTAAACTAATCTTGTATGGTTCTTCATTCAGAATAAAATAAAAAATAAAAAATAAAATAATTCTGTTTTTATCCTTTTGTAACCCCTATAGGCACCATTTTTGCCACAATATTTGATATTTTTGCACCTTCTATGCTATGTACGACATTATCAACATTTTTGTATGCCCACTCTGCTTCTTCGCTGATTAATTTCTTATCCCTTACTCTTATCTCTATATGCTTGGACTTCAGGGTGCTCAGCGTCCTCTCTTGTGATATTTCGCGGATGGCCTGATGCCTTGACATCACCCTTCCTGAGCCATGGCATGATGAGCCGAATGTCTCTGACATGGCCTCTTTTCTGCCGACAAGCACATAGCTTGCAGTACCCATGCTTCCAGGGATTATTACAGGTTGCCCTATGCTCCTATAAATTTTTGGGACTTCTTGCCTTCCAGGTCCGAATGCCCTAGTAGCGCCTTTTCTATGTACTACCAAATTTTTGTCTTTCCCATCCACGTGGTGGTTTTCAATTTTTGCGATATTATGTGCAACATCATAAAGTAGTTCCATGCCTAATGCGTCAGAGCTTTTTCCGAAGGTCTGTTCAAAGCTCTTCCTTATGGAATTGGTCATTATCTGCCTGTTAGCAAATGCAAAATTTACAGCAGAAAACATTGCTTTTTGATATTCCTCTGCTTCCTTTGACCCTATAAATGCATAAGCAAGCTCAGGATCAGGCAGTGCAATGTTATTTTTCCTTTGATAATCTGAGAGTATTTTCAGATAGTCGCTGCATACCTGGTGCCCATATCCTCTTGAACCACTGTGTAGCATTACAACTATCTGGTTTTCATAAAGCCCGAATTTATCTGCGATATCTTTATTGATTACCCTATCTACTCTCTGTACTTCAAGGAAATGGTTCCCTGCGCCTAGCGTGCCAAGCTGCTGCTTCCCGCGCTCATTAGCAAGTTCTGATACTTTATCGGGATCAGCGCCATTTATGCATCCATTCTCCTCTATTCTGTCTAGATCCTGGCTGACTCCATATCCTTTGTCTACAACATATGAGACACCCTCTAGTGCGATTTTCTCAAGGTCTGATTTTGTAAATCCAAGCTTTATTTTGCTTCCTACTCCGCTTGGAACGTTTTTGAACAGGGAATCCATTAACCTATTTATATTAGGCTTTATATCCTCTGTAGACAGGTTTGTTTTTATAAGCCTAACCCCGCAATTAATGTCAAAACCTACAGCGCCAGGGGATATTATTCCGTTATCTGCATCAAATGCAGCAACCCCGCCCACAGGGAATCCATACCCTTCATGCCCATCAGGCATTACAATCATATTCTGTACTATCGAAGGAAGCTTTGCAACATTTTCTGCCTGCATCAGGGTTCTATCATTTTTCATCACACTCATGATTTCCTGATTTGCATAGATTTTTACAGGCACATTCATATTTCCTTCTCTGTCAATCTCCCATGTAAAGTCACTGGTTTTTTTAATATTCATGAATATCACAGCAAAGTATTCTTTTAAGATAAAAATAAATAGTTAATAAGTTCTAATAAATAAAAATATATTGCTAATTAATAATGATAAAATGAGTTTTTTCGATAAAATAATGAATTCTGGCGAAGAAAAACTTCTTGTTAAGTTCAGGGAGATTATAACTATAGGGCTCAAGTCAAACAAGGAGCTTGAAAAACTTTTTGATAAAAAGGCAACTATTGACCATATAAGAAAATTAGAGAGAGCAAGTGATGACATTGCATTTGAAATCTACAATATAATCATTTCAGGAGCAATAGCCCCTAATCTCATAGATATTTTTTTGGACTTTGTTAATACTGAAGATAATATAATTGATACTATTTATAATTTGGCAAGGGAACTTCTTAGATATGACCCGAAAGACAAGAAAATAAAAAAATATATCCGTGACTCTATACGTCAGAGCATATCTCTTACTGAAAATACTCTTAACCTTCTGTTTGAGATGGAGACTCTTGCAGATATCGAAAAGATAAAGCGCATACGCAGAAAAATACAAGAGAATGAGCAGCTTGGAGACAGGTTAAAAGACTCGATGATAGATTTGGCATATAAAGAAAAAATGGACTTCAAGACATTCTACCATCTTCTTGAAGTCGCGCATAAAATAGATGACGTGCTTGACAGTTGCGAGGACTCTTCCGATGCATTCATGACTCTTATGTCTTCGCTTATAAGTTGAAAAGCGGGGCAACCATATAACTAATAAACGTGCTTTTATTTGTTTGACATAATAATATTGCTGATTGCGTTTGCCCTAACATCATTAGTGTCAGGGAACAACCTTCCAGTCTGTGCAGGATCAATAATTGCAAGCAAGATGGTTTCAAGGAAAAGTGGTATACTTTTAACCATATTAGGCTATATTGCAGGCCTAACAGGAGAGGGCAGGTTTCTCTCAGGTTCTATTTCTCCTCTCTTGCCGCATTCTTATTTCTTAATCATTGCCCTATTTGTGATATCTATATTGATATTCATTTTCGCATATTTTCAGAAAATCCCCCAATCTCTTTCAATAATATTCACAAGTGCAATTATCGGGATGGATTTAGCTTTAAGCATAGCTATCGACAGGGAATTTATTCTGAAATTATTCCTATTTTGGTTTGTAATTCCTTTATTCTCTATATTCTTCAGCCTGTTTTTAATGAAATTCTTATATAAACTAAAGCCAACAAAAAATATCTGGGCGTCCCTCAAAGAAATCCGTATTTTTTCAATAGCTGCAGCATTCTTAACTGCATTTACATTAGGTGCAAACACTTTCGGACTTCTGCTGGTATCCATCTCCCAGTACTCTTATACATTTATTGCAATGATTTTAGGGATAATATTCGGCAGTATATTTTTGAATAAGCAGGTATTGAAAAGAATCAGCAATGAAATAATTTCAATAAGGTCATTAAATTCAGTGGTATCGCAGGCATCATCATTCATTTTCGTAGAACTGGCTACACTTGTTGGGGTGCCACTTTCAAATACCCAGATATTTGTGACAAGCCTTTATGGTACTGCATTCAGCTATAGATATAGGCTACTAATCAAAAAAACAATGGTAAGTATAATTTATTCATGGGTGCTGCTCATTGTATTGAGCATAGCGGCATCTTTTATATTTGTACTGCTGTTAAGGCATTTTATTGCTATATGATATGATTTATAGCAGCCATAATTTTATTCTGCCAAGTCTATTATTTTCTCGATTGAAATGTGTTAATAAAATTTTAATGAGCATATTAAAAATAAACATTTTTTTTGTTTTCATAAGTTTTTTCAGTATTCTTCATCCAATCATGCTCAATTTCATTCTCTAATGCTACCAGCTTATATGCTCTGCATATGCCTGTCGCGTTTTCGTACAATTTTTCAACAGTTGATTTATAGCCATATTTTTGGGATATATCAATAGCATCAATCAATTCATATACTGCTTTTTTTATCATACTAATGTTTTTATTATCTTCTTTATCCCCCTCCTTTAGGTAATGTTTAGCAATATCTATATGTACCTTAATTAATTTCTTTGCAATGTCCTTCTCTTTTTCAACATTTTTATTTAAATTGTAATAATTTTGCAGCACTATATATTTCTCAAATGCTTTCTTAGGATTTCCTTTTAATCTATCAAGCTCGGCTTCATCCTCAAGTTCTTGAAATTTATTCTTTTTATTTTGCATGATATCCTCTATAATCCAATAGGGTTTTGCATTTATATATAATCTATACCTAATATGCAGGGGTTATATATAACTCATTGAAATGCCCCTTTGTTGTTATTCTATTTATTTTACCTTTAAAATAATTCTTTATTCCTCTGCCAGCACAAACCTTGATGCAAAATTTTCAGAATTGACTACAAAGGTGTATTCGTTGTAGAGCTCCTTGCTGCTTACCAACCAATCGCCAGCATTTCCAGTTATAACAGTGCCTTTTTTGTCGGTAAACTTGAAATCTTCATCCATCTTTATGCCGACTCTCTGATGCTGGCGTTCTGGATAGTTATACAGCCTAGAAATGTACAGACCAGGAGATAATACTTTATTTATTGGCTCCCCCATAAAATCACTTTTGTATTTTATTTCTATTTTATTATTGATGAGCAGCCATTCTTGGTTTATTGTTTCCTTTTCTATGTGTCCCATGATTTTAGCGTCATTGCCTATGAAAAGGTAGTCTCCTGATTTATAATCCTTCTCTTCTGTGATAGTTTCCCATCCTTGTGATCCGATATAAACTATTCCTATATTGTCTATTGAACTGGGCAAGTGAACGGTCTTAGTTATACTGTAGTGTCCATCCGATTCCGCAACGCTGACTTTTATTGGTTCTGTAAAAAGATCATTCAAATCTACAAGTTTCCTGCGACCAGCTAATATTTCCATTGTCGAAAAGTCAATAATACCCAAGTTTTTGCGTGTCGGTACTAGATCTTTTCTAAACAGGTCTTTAATTTTATTTATTATGTTCACATTATTATTCTGAATTGTTTGTTCCATATCCTCACATCTGTTTATATTTATAAAAATTTAATATATGCCTTAATATTTATAATTTACGTTGTCCCAGGGAGTGGGACATAAGTTAGGTTATTTTTTGAGAATTATGATATAATCTCTTTTTCCAATGTATTTTTTATTTGAATCTATTTTTGCAGAATTTCCAAAAGGAGTGGAAACTGAAACCAATCATACATGAAGCCTACGCGCCATTACAAGACACAAAATTTATTGGCAGACCTGTAGAAACGCAGATTATTGATAAAGTTGTTATACTAGTCTTGAAGGATATATTTCATATCAGCAATAGAAAGACGGCAAATTTCCTCTCTGTTTTCAGCCCTGTTTCAGAAATTTCAGTGTCTTATAGTTTTGCATTTATATATAACCCCTTATGCAGTATGCGCCAACCGGGATTTGAACCCGGGCATTCAGCTTGGGAAGCTGATATCCTACCAGGCTAGATTATTAGCGCAATTATGATTATATATTTGTATAAGTCAGAAAGCTGTATAAAATTATTATATATCTCAGAGTTCATTAAAATTAATTATAGTTTACCATAAAATTTTTTAAGTCTTAAGATTTAATAATTGGCTGCAATAAACAAATATATGTTTGATGAGCATTAATACGTGTTGAGTTTTATGTTCCCGAATGATTTTATTTTTGGAAGTAATCTTAGTGATTACCAACATTTTGGCGGCACTAAGTGTGATATGCCTCTAATTTATTCGATAAGGCATAAAGAGCATTTTAAAGAGGACCTGCAGTACATTGATGTGATAGGGTTAACAGGCTTTAGGTTCAATCTTGAATGGGCAAGGATAGAGCCGCATGAAAATTTTATTGATGCTGAGGCAGTCAAATTTTACCATGCTTATTTTGATGAACTGAAAAAATACAATGTTAAAACAATTGTTACGCTCCACCACTTCACAAATCCTGAGTGGATACACAAGTATGGAGGTCTGGAGTCGGACTATGTAAAAAATAAATTTTTAGCATATGTTGAATTTGTAAGCAAGGAATTCGGCAAGAGCATAGACTATTTTGCTGTATTCAATGAACCTGTATTTTATTTATATAATGCATACATTGCTGCAAAATTTCCTCCATTCCATAAGTGTGATATATTTGGAATGCTAAAGGCCTTAAATAATGTTTCAGATATGCATTCAAAGTCCTATAACATTATTAAGGCAAATTCCGCAGGGTCCAAGGTAGGCTCTGTCAATGCAGTCTCCTCTAATATTGATGCTAACATTGTTTTAAAGCCTTTCCAGAATGCAGCCATGGCAGTAAACAGGATATTTATAGACAATACCGCTGCACAAAGCGATTTTATAGGCATTAATTACTATGTTTCCCTGAAAAACATGTTTTTAGGGAAGTACAAGATAAATCCAGATGCCTTGACAGATGCTGCAAGCAGAATTTATTCAAGATATGGCAAACCCGTGATAATTACTGAAAATGGCATATCCACAGCAAATGCAGATATCAAATCAGCGTACCTTGTCAAACACTTAAGGTCTGTAGAGGATGCTATTGAAAATAAACAGATTGGAATCAAAGGCTACTTTTATTGGTCATTCCTGCATGGATATGAATGGTTCAATGACTATCGGCCGAATTTTGGGCTTATAAATGTCCATCTTGGTACAATGGAAAGGCAGGTGTCAAAGGCTGCGCTGGCGTTCTCTATGATAATAAAGGATAGAACTGCAAAAAAT
>JAJYYU010000017.1 GCA_021800515.1 Microcaldota archaeon | reverse complement strand
AAATTCTTTTGCTCCTTCCGGGATTTGAACCCGGGTTACAGGGTTGAAAGCCCTGTGTCCTTGGCCGGACTAGACGAAAGGAGCCATAGAGCTTATAATTTCCATGACTTCTGTATGAATCTGAGAAACAGTAGTTCTTTCATTACATTTTATGATAAAAATATTATTATATTGTTTTGACAAACTCTTATATTCCTTTCGCACTTTATCAAGAAATTTCGCTTTTTCAAAATACTGCTTTGGCTCTTTCCTTGAATTCACCCTGGCCAGTGCAGTTGCAGGATCCACATCAAGTATTATTGTAAAGTCAGGCTTTGGAAATATGCTATTTACAGTTTCAAGCCAGTTTTTACTTAGACCAAGAGCATGTCCATATGCAATTGTTGAAAAATAATACCTGTCGCAAACAATTATCTTATTTTCCTTTATCCACTCTTTAATCACTGCAGCGTGCTCTGCCCTGTCTGCCATGAACAGAAGCTGAATCGCTGTGGGATTTATGCTGCTCTTTTTTATTAATGACTTTACAGACTTGCCTATATTTCCGTTTGTAGGTTCGTTTGTCAGAATGCATTTTGTTTTTGTGCTTGTATGTGCCAGAAAGTGCTTATAAAGCAGCTTCGCCTGCGTTGTTTTGCCTGAGCCGTCAATCCCTTCAAAAACAATGAACATAAAAAATCATTTGTTAACTCTGTATTAACTTGGTAGTAATTTCATACATTATGCCTGGCTGATGAAAGCAGAGATAACAGGGGCACAAGCACAAATAAAATTATGAATGGAAGCGCAATAAGATAAATCAGAAATGAGGCTGTACTAATAGATACTATATTAGGGCTGAAGTATTTCGCAAGCAGGAATATAATAAATATTGCAATTATGTAGACAAGGAAAACATATGACGCGTTAAGCATGCTGAGGGACAGAATTGATTTGGATGGTCTGTTTACTGCACCGATCCTCTCAGCAACCCATAGAGATATTATAAGAGGAAGTATTATTGCACCAGGGATCAATATTATTGCTTTGCCAACCTCAAGAAGCATTGCTGCTGTGTTCGTAGGTATTGCGCCTATATTAGGAATTATGATAAGGAACAAACCTATAACAAGCATCATTACCCAAAAAAGAAGGGGTTCACCGACTTTTATCTCTGCTTTTTCATGCAGTTGAGGTGATACAGGCTTAGGATTTTGCGCATTGCGCTCTTCCTCCTCTTTATCATCAACTACTTTATATTCAACGTGCTTCAATCAATCACAAGTTAGCATTGCAAGCCATTCTTTATTTTTTTATATTTATTTATTATTTTTGTATTTTTATTAGTTTTTATTTATTTATTGTTTTTATTTATTTGTTGCTAGTGTTATATTTCTTATTTCTGCTGACATGCTTTATCAAATGAGTTATAGATCTGTAGATGAACTATATATATGCCTCACGCATGTATTATATCTTGCTTAGGCGCTCATTTATTTCACTTATTGTAAGCTTTGTTGCAATAAGAGGTATTTTTTCTATGAGTGCAATCTTTATCGCGAGTTTATCTATATTAGTGAGCCCAAGCATGACTACTATCTTTGGCTTCATCGGAGCTACCCTTATTACAACCATAGGAGACCTGCCTGTCGAGACATTATCAAAGAAGAACGCGCGCTCGGTCGTAACTCCGAAAAGTTTTGGAAACTCCATCGGCGCCATTTCGAGTATAACCTTCAGGCTGTCAAGCACAGTGTATCCAAATATCTTTATATCATCAAGGTACGCAGGGTTCGCTATTACCTTGCCTTCAATGAGGCGATTGAAGTCTGTTCCTGTTACAGATGAATGGAACTCGTGCAGCTGGAATGCTTCCTCCTTCTTTTGAGTTTCACCTGCCCTAAATTTTTCAAGGCTCTGTATAACCTCACTGCCTCGTGTTTCATCGATTACGAATAGCGCATCGACAAACCTTTTTATTATGCTGATACCTGGGCTCTGTCTCCTGTTACCTTCATAGTCACTTATTGTTGATGTGGAGATATTAAGATGCTTGGCAAGCTCTGTCTGGCTTATGCCAAACAGCTCCCTCCATTTCTTCATCGTGTCTCCTGCATTCTCAGAAAGGGTTATTTCCCCTGCAATCTTCTCCTTCAATTCATCCATGGTTTCACAACAATGATTATTTCATGTGTTTCTTTGCTCCCTTCCTGCCCTTTCTTGCGGCTTGTTGGCTTGACGAGCCAGAACCTGGCTCTGGCTTATGCTTCTTGGCATATTCCTGCTTAATTCCAGAATATAGCCTTTCAACCTCTTCAGAGGATCCTGCGCCATGCGCTTCTGCATTTGCTGCATCTGATTTTGACTTTTTCAAAATTCCAAATATTATAAAGCCTATGCCTGCTATTAAAAGTACAAATATTCCAAAACCTACAGGAGCTATTGTACTATATACTGAAAAAATTTTATTTCCCATGTAAAGATATATGAGATGCATTGAAACGATCTTCTGGGACGGATTTCTAAAGACAAAATAATATGTCTGGTTCAGAGGCTGGCTTGAAAGGTTTGCCTCGTATCTATATGATGTAGAAACAGGTGGGAACTGCACTGCGCTCGAGTTGTTTATCACTAGCAGCACACCCTTGCCAACCCCAGTGCCTGCTGATGCAAGGAAGTTGCCTATGCTGGTTGCATTCTGCCATTCCCCATAGCCCGTATTATTAAACATATAGAAGTCGACTGAGGAATTTGGGCTTGCCACAAGGATGAACCTTGATATGTTCTGTATCTGCAGTTGAATTGAAGAATAATTTCCTGGTCCTATATATTTTGTCTCATTCGTATACATGCTAGCAGAGCTCTTCAGCTTGCCGAACAGGTAGGATGACGCCAGAAACAACGAAACAAAAAATATGAGTATGAGCACAAGCCCTATATATATAAATTTTTTTTGCATACGATCACTTAATGGCTGCCCTTATTCTACGGCTTCATAAATTTGACTCGACTGTCTCGCTCTTTACAGGTATTGATGTAGTTATAAATGGCGATGAACCTGCATGGCTCTCCAAAGGTACATCAGTTACTTTCTTTACAGCAGTGCCTATTGCTGTTATCTCCATCCATTCTCCATTATGCATGTACTCGACCTTTAACTTGACTCCTATGACCCCATCTGCATTGAGCCTTTCAGCCTCATCTGCAAGCCTTTGTATTGCCAATGTTTTTGCCTCGTGCATAAGCTCAGTTATTGGTCCAAGCTCTCCTTTTACAACTCCTTTGATTGAAGTTGCCATAGAGCCTAAAAAGCCCATGCTGTAGACTGAATTTCCGATTACCAAACCAAGAGGTACATATCCTGCCTGCCGCAGGAGCCAAAAATCACTTGTTGACAAATCGCTTGTAAATACCATTTAATCGCCCTGCCATAAACGGCAGATAATAAGTATTAAAAAAGATGTAATAAAAAGATTTGTATTTAATATTATGTATAGGAAATTATTTAAAGAATATTTATTGATTTTGGGATATATATTTAGATATTGATGATATCAGATATTGATGATAGCAATTAATGGCATTACCCTATGATTTTATGACTGAGAGGATTTTGATTTTAAGTATAGATATAGATAACGACCTCTACCAAAAGACAGGGATAAGTGGGCCTGTCATAGGGCGGAATGCAAACTTGAGCGCGGCATCAAAATTAGCGCTGGCAGATCCACTTGATCCTGATAGCAATGTAATGTTTGAGGCAGTCAAGAAATTTGACAGTATGAAGGCAGAGGGCTTTGATGTTATTGTTGCAACGATAACTGGAGCTGAAAAAGAAGGGTATTTTGCTGACGTAGAAATATCACGGCAGATAGATAAGGTGCTTGACAAGTTCAAGATAGATTCCTGCATTCTTGTAAGCGATGGGGCGAGCGACAACCGCGCAATACCCTTATTGAAAACAAGAGTAAAAATAAACAGCGTAGATATTGTCGTGATAAAAAGCGCGGATAAGTTTGAAAATACGTACTTTACAATACTTGAAAAGCTCAAGGAGCCACACTATGCAAGAATTGTATTTGGGATTCCTGCAATACTCTTAATGCTTTTTGCACTTAGCTACTACTTCAATTTCGGATGGCAGTTGCCTGCCGCACTTATCGGAATATATCTTCTTATCAAGGGATTCGGGCTCGAGGACGCACTTGTATCCTCTTTTAGGGGCTTAGGATTCAGCATTGAACGATTCAGCTTCATATTTTATATGAGTGCCATCTTCTTTTTTATATTGAGTGTGATAATAAGCTATGGAACAGTCACTAATATATCAAGGACTGTAAGTGACCCGGTTCTGCTTGTATCATATGCAATTGAAGGATTCTTGCTTCTTTTCCCCCTATCCATCTCGCTTTATTTAGTCGGAAGGATCCTTGATCTTGAAAACAAGCATCTAAGGTACAAGGCAATAAACAATGGGATATATATAGGATACACGATTATAGTCCTTACAATTCTTTACTTCACAGCATCATGGGTAATAGGGCAAATATATTTCTGGCAGTACCTTGCATTCGACACAGCTGTCATATTGCTGGGTTATGGAATATCAAAGCTCAGTTCATTCCTCAAGCGCAGCGCAATAAAGAGATCTAATATCAAAGGGAAATATGTGCTTAATGATATTGGAGGATACATTGGCAAAATAACTGCATTTGACACCAAGCGTGGCGTAATGCTGATAAAAACAGATTACAACACGCTGATAAAGTACGACATCGATAGAATAGTAAGCATCAGCGACAAGGTGCTGATAAAATAAAATAATGCACACTGTTATTTTCAATGCAGCATTATTGAGATTTCTTGGTTGCCTGGCACAAAATTATCAACCAGCATTTTCCATCCTTATCAAGGTTTTTAACGCTGATAAGCTTGCCTCCTCTTTGCCTGATTTTGCAATCCTTATCATGCTGTGCAGCACCTCATCCCATGGCCTGAAAAGGAACTTCGCTGTTTTTATTGGATCCTCCCTGTTCATTGCAAAAGCAATAGTTGCAAATGAGAGAGCTTGCTTGGCAGCAGCCAATGAGAAATCATAGCCCGATGTCAAATCAAAACCTTTGAAGTTAAATTGGTTTTTCAGATTATTTGCATTTTTATTTATCTTATGATTTTTCATCCATTGCAGAGCTGACTCCGGGTTTACATCATTCACTGATGCAAATACAGAAATCATATCCTTCATCAAGAAAGATTTTATGCCTACATCGGCTGAAATAAAGTACGCCTGGCAGAAATAAGTGAATGACTCCTTCAACGCACATTTTATTATTTGGTATACTGCATCCTCTGGAGTCAAAGGGATATTTAGTTCAGGAATCTTACTAACTTTATTTAATAAATGCTGGAGATGGTGGCCATACTCATGCACAAAAGTAGATATGTCACTGCTGTCTGATTTATCATTTACTATGTAGATTACTGGCTTTGATCCATTTATACTTTCATTGTATTTGCCAAAAAATCCTTTGGCTGTAGGGAGAATATACACATCAAGATCTTTGCTTTTTTCGGGCACGTGTATTCCCAAACTTTCATATAGTGCATCTGCTTTATGAATAAGAAATATTTTTTCCCAATCATCAAGCTTTTTAAAGTTCATTTGTTTTGTGATATCAATCATTTTCAAACCCCTCTTAAAAATATTAATTTTATGCATTATAATTTTATAATTTATAAGATAATAAAAGATAATAAAAATAATATAAAAATAATATAATTAATAAATGAATTTTATCATATATATAGGTTTTGGAAGTACAATTCTGCAGGTATTATCATACTACAGCAATCATTATCTTTTTTTATTCAATTTCCAGCACTATCTTATGCAAAGCTGGGAAGTACAGGCAACATACACATTATAGTTACGCCTAGATGTTAGGAAAAATATGATTGACTGCATAATGCGCGTAAAAATTTCTTGTACTATAGTTTAATGCATCAACAATCGGGGATAGAAGTTATACAAAGAAACTAATAGTGTACTAGCCTGTTTGCACGAGCAGATTAAAGAATAAAAACTGCAGCAGCAACAACGCATGTCCATTCTCCCTCTTTTTCTACAGCTGCCGATTCTGTTATGTTATCTGTACGTATTATTTTATTACTTATCTTTATTATCTGCTTTTTTCTTTTCCAATCATGCTTTGCATTAAATTTTATGCCCAATGTGGACGCAAGCATGGTCGCTGCAAGCTCCTCAGCCTTGTCTCCTGCCTTTGTTTTACTGCTACCAAATTCTTCATGCTCGCTCAAATATCCGTAATTGCTTCTGTCCTTCGGGACTGCAAGCCCTACACTTGATGTTACTCGGACGCCTTCTTCATCAGACTCTAGCCTTGCTAATACCAAAAAAGTTATCCCTCCTGCATTAAGCATTTTAAGGCCTTCCTCCTTTGCAATTATCTCGCAGTTTGGGGGTATTATGCTTGATACTCTAACAAGGTTAAACTTTTCTATCCCTGCATCGCGCAAGGCAAATTCAAATGCTTCAAGTTTCATTTTTGCTCTGCCTACACCCTTAGTAAAAAATACTTTTTTAGGGACTATGTTACCATTCATTATACCATCTTGACCAGGGTAGATGTTCCCAGTACCTGGATAAAAAATAATTAATACAGGATAAACTTAAATAGTTTCTTATTTTTGCATAACAGTTTAAGAATTTTACCATCGACGTTAATTTTGATTTTTCCCATTTGTTTTCCTAGTTATAAGTTTTTTGCTTCGTCGATAAAAGTTTCCAGAAATCCGCGTGTTTACTACCTGCTCTTCTTTGTCGTCGAGTGCAAATCTTAAAGTATTACATTTTTGCGCGACCCTACAAAAAGCTTTATTAATCAGAAAAAAAGTGTTTTCGTTTTTCTGTAATTTATATTTTAATGCCAGTCTTGTACCACCTAATTTTTGGGAATCAATAAATATGAGGACATATAGTATTATATTCATAATTATAGGTCGGGTCTTGAATTTCTTGCTTTGCGTCGAAAAATTCTATAGAAAAGTATTTATATAAGATAATATATAATATAGAACTGGTTTCAAAACCAGAAATAAATACGGTTTGAAATTTGTGTTTCTTTATGCAGGGATGGCAGAGCATGGTCAAATGCGACAGACTCAAGATCTGTTGGCTTAGGTCTACGAGAGTTCAAATATTAGAATAAATCTCTCTCCCTGCATGAAATACAAAATATTGAAAATTTAATAATTAGATAAAAGGATTAAACAAGTGTTAAAATGCCGAAAAATAACAAAACAACGATAAGGAAATCAAAGATTTTTAATATCCCTACATATGCACAAAAGGAGGAATTTACAAGCTCTGCTGCATGCGCATTAATGGTATTAAAGTACTTGAACAAGAACTTACAGATGAGTAAGGAAAATGAGTTTGAAATATGGAGGGAAGCGGTCAGCGGAAGCGTATGGCACGGATCAAGGTATGGCCTGGCATATGCGCTTGCAAAAAGAGGGGCAAAAACAGAGATAATAACAAATGTAAAGGATGAAGGATTTGAAAAAACAATGGCTGTCTATGAAGGCGTAAACCTTGACACACTAAGTGCATCTTTCAATGAAATAAAGCAGAAAAGCAACAATATGAAAATTAAGGAAACTGTGCAGGCAGTTAGCATGAACAAGATAAAGGAACAAATAAACAAAAATAAGATACCAATAGTACTTGTAGATGCTAATGCATTAAACCCATATATGGAAAAAGCTCCGCACTGGGTTATAATAAAAGGATATGATGAGGATTCAATATACCTGAATGATCCTTATTCTGACAATACAGTAACAATGACACAGGACATGTTCAAAAGCGTGCTGGGGTATGAAAATAACTACCATATGATTCTTGCGAACACACGAGGATTCGACCCCAAGGCAGGAAAGAGCAGAAAATAAATAAAATCCAATAGGTAAATAAATAAAAAATATAAATAAAATAAAAAATAATAAATAATAGTTAAAATCGGTGGCACAATGGATAATGAAAACAGCAGTGTGAAAAAAAGAGGATGTTGTGGAGGCAAGAAAAACGAAGAAAAGCATAACTGCAGATGTGGCGAAAAATATGCAGATAGCAGCAGGAAAAACGAAAAGAAGCAGAAGTAGATAAGTAAACAAAATAAAATAATAAACAGCAAAAGGCACTTCTAGGCGAAAACAAAAATATGCTGCATACAATATGCCCTATATTCTTGAAAGGAGACGCGTTGATTGATGATGAAAACAATTGTAAGCGAAGCCAAAGGCATTGCCAAAAATATGCGCCTGCACAATAAAAACATAGAGGAAGGGAATGTTAAAAGTTCGGATGGAATCAGCCTTAATATCTCATCTGTCGGCGTTGAGCTCGAGTGCGGTATCATGGGTCCTGACATATTTAGGCTTGGAAAGATTTTTGAAAGGCTACAATTCTTCAAGGATGATACAGTAAAATCTTTTGAAGCCCTTAGGGAATTCGAGATAGAAGGGGAGAGAAAAAGAAACTTGTTCATAGGCAATGCGGAACTTGCATACTGGTCAGACTCGCTGCAGGACATGAATAAATTTTTTAGGAGCGCATTCAACTGCATAATGAGTACTAACAAGACCTGCAGTCTGCATGTACATATAAAACCTGCCCCTGAAATTAATGAGAGTTTTATAGAGGCATTCGGATCTGCTAAGGCGCAGGCAATGCTTATCAAGAATTATACAGAGGATTTCAGATACGATCAAAAATATATTGCCCGGCTTGAGAACAGCAACTGCATGCCAGTATTTCTTGAAAGCAATGTGGTAAGGCAGCTCTCATATACAAGGCAAAGCATGAAAGCGCTGCCTGGCAATCAGGACAGGACAGCTGGTATCTCTATAGCAGTGGCAGACGCTTGCAGAAATAGGCAGGGCATAAACAGCGAGGGAATCACACTCATCAGATGCATGAGGGATATTGCAGAAAGTCTTTGCTCATTTTATGCTAAAGATCCTAAAATGCAGGAGCATAGTGAAAAATTAAAATCAATTTTAGACTACATCAGATACGGAAGCATGAATGAAAAATTAGATTCTATAACAAAGCTCAAAAAAATATTAAGGGAGAGAGAAGGGCTAGATAGCAGCAGCCATAATATAGATGCTTATTCTGACTCCCTTCTTGATATCTCAAGAGCAAGAAAAACTGCTATAAACCTTAATCCTATAAACGATATCGGTACGATTGAATTCAGGGTTATGCCTTATATGGAAAGCGCTGATGAAGCAAGCGATGCCCTCGCATGGGTTATTGAAAATGTAGATAGAGTATACAATAAAGTCAGAAAAGAGACGCATGGCTTAGAGCTCGATTTCAAGAACTTTATGAGCTTTGAACTTGACATGATAAAATCAAGGATACCCGGCATAAAATTGATAAACAGAAACATGCAAGAAGCGCGGCATAAATCCATCCGCATATAAAATTTATTTATTATTATTTATTATAACCATCTTTGACAGCGCGAGCTGGAAATCCCACGCGCTTTGGCAATGGACTTGAAGCAGCATTCTTGACAATTTTCTCAATCGCATCTAGATCGAAGAGAAGCACGCCTTCTTTTTTTCCCACACGCCTTAATTCTGCATCAAAGCCTGCACGCGAGAACAATGCAAAATGCTCTATTTGTGAATCCTTGCGCCATTGTACAATTTTAGATTTTCTTTTCAGTTCATTTAAGACAGAGAGATCAACAGGCTTTGCGCCCCATTTGCATTCTCCAAACAATATGTCATTTGTTTTCTCATTTACAGCAACAAGATCTATTTCTTCTTCATTTATGCCGTTCGGCTTTGATGTATCCCTGCCCCACCACCTGCCAATCTTAGTAATTGGAAATATACTACCTTTATTAGATGCACGCATTACTAAATCAATTGCAAAATATTCAAACATTTGCTGCGCTATTGTTGTGCGTATGCTGCCCAAAATGAGCTCTTTTGCTTCTTTAGAGCCTACAAGCAAAAGCTCTCTATACCTGTTTAGAACTTTTGCCCATAAAAATATATAGTGATCTGTAATTCTGTAAACGCCGCCTTTTGCCATCCTAAGCTCATTAGATGTTATAGGGTAATCCTTTTTTACAATGCCCATTGTTTCTAAAAGTGATATATATCTATTAAGATTGCTCTGGAATATGCCAAGCTTTGAGGCTATTTCATTAGGCTTGTTAACCCCATTTGCAATAGCAGTTATCGTGTTGATGTATTTAGCATCATTTTTTACTTCTTCAGAAAGAAGTACTGATGTTTCATTAAGAAAGATATCATTTTTTCCTATTATTTTCAAAACAACATCTTCCAATGTTGCAGAATCTTCTAAAAAATTATAATACCATGGTATGCCTCCAAATATAAAGTAAATAAGCATCTTTTCCTCAAAACTTTTTATATTTTGCATTAGTGCTATTGCATCCTCAAAAGCCAATTGATTTAGGCGCAGGATTGCAGAACTTCTGCCATATAAGGGGGCGGAATAATTCAATACCTCATTATGCATCATGCTCATACTTGAACCGCTTAGCACTAACAAAATATTTGAATTATCTTGGAAGCTTTCAAGTGAGGCCTGTAATATAGAGGGCAGTGCAGGATTCGATGAGACTAAATAAGGAAATTCGTCTATTCCAATTATGATTTTCTCTTTGCCTTTGTATAAGCTGAGTCTATCAAAAAGCATGTCCCATCCTGTAACACCGAACTTTTCTATAGCCTTGTCACCTATTATATGGCCAATCTCTTTTGCAAGCCTTTGCATTTGGTCTCTCTCTAGCTCTTTTGTAGCAGAATAATAAACAAATTTTTTGCCTTTCATAAAATGCTTTATTAATTCTGTTTTACCTATTCTCCGCCTGCCATAGATTACTGCCAAATAGGACTGCCTAGACTTGTATGCATAATTTAGTTCCTTAAGCTCCTCCACTCTATCTATAAACTTCTTTATCATTTAATCTTTATCATTATATGATAAATAAAAATTAATAAATCTTTGTATTTAACCATTATAGGCTGGAAATCCCACGCGCATTTGGGAATTCCACAGGGAAAATTGCAAGGAAGAAAATTATTTATGGACATCGCGCTTTATCCCAGCCAGACGAGCTCCTGCAGCAGGGAGATCACAGATGCTGGAGAGCTGTTATCGGCTCCATGAGAGATGCTCTCCATGCGGGGTAAAGCCCTGCCAGCACACTCACTATAACAGCGACGAGCATCGCCTCTATTACTGTTTCAGCTGATATTGAAGGCTTGTATGACAGGGAGCTGGAAGACATGGGCGAGGAGGAAAACTGGGAGCCTGAAGAAAACTGGCCCCTTGCTGCAAATCCCTGGCCTGCTGTTCCTCCTGATGGGCTAGAAAAACCAGATCCTGATGCGCTAGGGGATGTTGCTGCAGCATGAGTGAATACAGAAGCAAGCGCATAGGATGCGCCTGTGCCAGCGCCTATGCCTATTACTCCGCCTATGAATCCTATGAACAGGGCCTGGAACAAGAACACCAGCAGTACATCTCTGTTTGTAAAGCCTATTGCCTTCATTATGCCTATCTCATGCGTCCTCTCCATCACAGACATCAGCATTATGTTCATGATGCCTATTGCAGCAACAAGAAGAGATACTGATGCAATCACAACAAATAATATTGTTATCTCCCCTATTATGGAAGAGGCAGTGGATGCAATCTGCTGCGTTGTTATGATTCTTACATTTGTGCCATATATATCTGAGATTGCAGCTGACACGCCGACCACACTTGGTATGTTTTTCGCCTTTATCAGCATTACATTGAAAGATGTCTTGCGTAGTATTGCCTGGGCAGCAGGGAGAGACATTATCACGCCTGAATCAACAGGCACCATCGACGTACCGTATGCATTTAGGATTCCTACCACTGGCACTGTATACTTGCTGTTCCTGAACTCCAGGGTGGTTGAATTGCCTACGAATATGTTCTGCTTTCCGGCGCTAGATGAAGGGAATGCAATGTCATAGCCGATTACTGCTGAAGGGGAGATGGTGTCCTGGTACATGGAGCCTTGGATAAGCGTCACGTTGCCGAGGAGCTGGGCAAGCCCCTGGGAGCTTATGCCCATGACTGTCACTGATGAATTTTGATTCGGACCCACAAGGTTTGCAGAGCCCTCTATTATCGGGATTACTGAGGAGACGTTTGGCAGCGAGAGGATCTGGTCTGCCTGGGCAGAGCTGAACCCGGAAGAACCTGTTGACATTAGTATTATTGAGGTAGGGCCAAGCGAGTTAAGGGATTTCTGTATGCTTATGCTGATGCCCTGGGTCTGTGAAATGAGCGCGATGATTGCAGCTATTCCTATGACCACCATGACTACTGTCAGCAGCGTCCTGGATTTCTTCTCGATAAGGTCCCGTGAACCCATCCATAAGATATCAGTTAACTTCACAAAATCATTTAAATTATCCTAATTCAATGCATTACATTAATGCGATGCAGTGCAAAAGCATCTCATCTCTGCTTTCCTTTATTGTTTTTCCTTTCCCTGAAGAACAGCACTGCGAATGCAATAGCAATGATTGCAAGTATTGCGTCTATCGCAATCCTGGCACCTGCTCCTGCTGCACTGGAACCTCTTGCCCTAAAGCTGCTGGCGCCTGCAAATGCGCTTGAATTCTGGGACTTGTTTATTTCCAGGGTATAATTAGCCCATGAGACCTGCTGCTGCCTTAGAGGATTCAGGTACTTTATCATTATAGGTATCTGGTATTTGCCTGGCTTAAGCACATTGCCAGCAATGAAAGACATTGTAACAGGAGTCTGGCTGTCAGCGCCTATGTCCCCTATGAACACTGAATTTTGCCCAAATGCAGATATTCCTTTCAAAGGTAACTCAACAGCTGTTACAGCAGATGCTGGAGCAAGTCCTGTATTTGTGAGTATGAATGAAACAGAGAATACACTTCCAGGAGTTGGCTGGGTCGGGGAGACTGTAAAGCTGGATGAGGTCATATTTATCCCGCTTGATGATAGCATAGGCAGTGTCTGCAATACCTGCATAGGCGTGCCTTGCGCAGAGAATTCAGCAGAGACATTTACAGGTACAATCGAGGATGCATTTCTAGATACGAACACTGTCTCATTAATACTTATGCTTGAATGTGGCGCTATCAAGAGATCTGAAAATGTCTTGTTGCCTAAAATCGCGCCGTCGCTAGAAGGCATTGATACTGATACAGAGCCTGAGCTCAGGCTGTAATTCGCAAGATTAGTGAGCCTGATAATGACATGCTGGGAATAGCCTGCATTAAGCACAGCAGGCATGGAATTTATGCTAAGAGCATTAGGGCATGACTCTGTCTCGAATGTCAAGTTTCTTGTTTCTACATCAGAGTAATAGCCGTAATAGTAATAGGATATTGAAACAGAAGAGGATATGAAAAGGCTTGCATTTGCATTTACGAACACAGGGAAATAAACCGTCTGTGATGAATGGGGCACTAGCTTGTCAATGTAAACAGTGCTGTTGCCGAGAGTAGATGAATACTTGGAATCTGAAAGGCTAAGCGCTATGTCCTGCATTGGAATTCCTGTCATGTTCATAAGAGAGCCTGGGCTCGGTACAACAGTGCCTGCATTAGTCACTGTAACAGGGACCTCTGCTGCCTGGCCTTTGCAAAGGACTGCAACTGATGAATTAATATAAAAGTTTGGCGGGTTTGGTATAGGCGTAGGCCCTGACAGCCCTGCAAAAACCATTGGTATGGCTGCAACTGAAAACAGCAGCAAAAACAGTATCCTTCCATTTACTTCCCTACTCATTGAATCATTTCTTGTTTATTTTTAATATGAATTAATATTTTGTTTTGAAATTGTTTTATATTTATTTTGAAATTGTTTTGCCTGTTATAGTAATCATAGCTTTATTTCATTTGTTTTTTTTTGATTTGTTTCTTGATTTATTTTTTGATTTATTTCCTTTTTGATTTCTTTTTTGATTTATTTCCTTTTTGTTTATTTCATTTACTTTTTATTATGTTTTTATCTGCATGTGTTTTGTTTATTAAAATAATAAAATATTAAACATGGAACCTCTTGCTTATTATTTCCTGCTTTTCCAACCTCCCATCCTTTATGTAAATAACAGTATCGCAATATTTTGTTATGTCAGGATTATGAGTGACCATTACTATAGTCACATTGTTTTCAAAACACATTCTTCTCAATAGCTTTACTACTTCGTCTCCTGCTTTTGTGTCAAGATTCCCTGTAGGCTCATCAGCAAGTACAAGAGTAGGGTTGTTTATTAGAGCCCTTGCAATTGCGACTCTTTGCTGTTCACCACCGCTCAGCTGCATTGGCTTCAGCTTGAGCCTTGCGCCTAATCCAAGATGCTCAAGCATTGCTTTTGTCCTTTTTTCTATTTCCTTAGTAGGTACATTGCTGAGAATTAGTGGGAGCGCAGCATTCATTTCAGCGCTGAGCCCATTTATAAGATTAAATGCCTGGAACACAAATCCCAACTTCTTGTTCCTGAAGCTGGCCAACTCCTTCCCTTTTATCTTAGAAATCTCTATTCCGTCTATGAATATCTCACCGCTTGTAGGCTTGTCTATTGTGCCAATAAGGTTCATGAGCGTAGACTTTCCACTGCCAGAAGGACCAACGATTGCAGCGAATTGGCCTTGGAAAAGCTCAAATGATATGTGTTGCAGTGCCTTTACCTCTATATCGCCTGACACATATATCTTGCTTATATCCTGCACTTTTATAGCAATCTTTTGTGAAGCTGCTTTTGCAGCATCTGCTGCATTCAAAACTGCTGCCTGTAGTTGGTTAGATTCTGATATATCTTGAGATTTCCTGCGAGCAGCCAATTTATCACCTTTTTATTGTGCCAAAGTTAATTTATATAATTTAGCAAAAACTTTTATTATATTCGCATATGCAAAGCAGCATATTAAACATGTTAATAGATTAGATCAGAGCAGATTCCATTCTCCCATGCCTAAAAAGTTCCTATTATTATACAATACTATTAATACTTTTTTATTTTTGTCTGTTTTTCTGTTTTATTTATGCTGGAGAGACATTAAATATTATCGAATATCCAATATTGGATATTAGATATTTATTAGAAATAACTAAAAGGGTATCTACAAAATAATAATTATGATAGAATCACATAACTGGAGACTGAAATTCGGGCAGAAAGGATGGCTAAGGCCAACACTTCTTAAGATACTCGGAAACGGCAATTTTACTGGAATGGAAATGATGAATGAAATTCAGGAAATGAGCCATGGGTGGTGGAAGCCTTCGCCAGGTTCTGTTTATCCTCTGCTCGAAACCATGAAAAAAGAAGGTATAATAAAAAAGCTAAGCAACGGAAAGTATGCACTTACTAGCAAATACAGAAAAGTCACAGGAGATGCAGAGGA
>JAJYYU010000016.1:4961-15543 GCA_021800515.1 Microcaldota archaeon | reverse complement strand
TCTTTTGGATTTTTGGTTTTGCTTGATCTTATAAAATTTATCCTGGGGTTATTCCTAATACTTATAGGGCTCATAAGCCTAGCAAGTGCTGTATTCTATTTTTTTAAATTAAAACATAATATTAAAAAATCTAAATCATAATATTATAAATTGTTGTATGCGGCGTTTGCCTAATCTACTTGGCATATAAAACAGTTGCAGCGCTTAGACTCTATTTATTATTTTTATTTATTTTATTGTTTCATTTTTATTTTGGGGTATGGTATTTATGGACGAGCAGGAATTTGAAAGGCTTCTACATATTTGCAGAATAAAGCTTCAGAATGCCGAAAGGGAAAAGATAAAGAATGACATAGAAAATATACTAGAATATTTTGATACGATACAGCAGATTGATACTGGAAATACTGCTGAGTATTATCATCCTATAAATATTGATGAGAGGCTCAGGCAGGATTCTGAATCTGCGTTCAACGATGTGAATCTTCTTCTTGCGAATTCAAAAACACATAGGTTTTATATAGTCGGTCCGAAAATATGAACAGCATTGAGGAATTTTATTCATTGGAAAAAAAATCAGATTACGCAGAATCTCTTTTTAAAGATTTATCAGATCTTAACAGCAGGCTCAATGCGTTTCTCAACATAACAAAAATATCAAGCCAAAATTACCCCTTTAGCGTAAAGGACAACATCTGCGTGAAAAATGTTGAGACAACAGCGAGTTCTAAAATCCTAAAGACCTATGTGCCACCATTCAATGCAACTGTTGTTGAAAGAATGCTTTCAAAAAATTTCGGTTTTATCGGAAAGACAAATATGGATGAATTTGGGTTCGGTACATTCGGGCTAAATTCAGAAAGAATTCCAAGAAATCCTTTCAATGAAGAGTATGTTGCAGGAGGCTCAAGCAGCGGAGCAGCAATTGCGACTGCAGTCTTAAAATATCATATTGCGATAGCCGAATCAACAGGCGGATCAATATCTGCCCCATCAGCATTCTGTGGGGTCGTAGGTTTCACCCCCACATATGGTGCTGTTTCAAGGCACGGTCTTATAGATTATGCAAATTCCCTTGATAAAATAGGGCTGATGTCAAGGCATGCAAAAGATATAAGGTATGTTTTTGACATAATAAAAGGGCCTGACAATTATGATTCAACATGCATTGATATAGATAAAAGAAAAATCCAAGAAAGAAAGGAAGAAACAGCAAAAAATACAATCTTTATTATCAATCAAATAAATGATTTCCTTGATGAAAGTGTAAAATCTCATTTTTCTGGTCTTATATCAAAGTTGGAGAATATGGGTTTTACTATAAAAACAATAGATTTCAACCTGCTAGACAAAGCAATCCCAACATATTATATAATTTCGATGGCAGAGGCTTCTACAAACCTCGCGCGTTATACAGGATTTAAATACGGATTGAAGAACAATGAATTCTCGCAGGATTATAACTCCTTCTTTACAGAATCAAGGTCTAACTTTGGGGCAGAAGCAAAAAGAAGAATAATATTAGGCACTTTTGTAAGGGGTGCAAGCGTTAAAAGCAAGTATTATAGTAAGGCGTTAAAAGTGCGCGGGCTTCTTATATCGAAAATGAAAGAAATCCTCAGGCATGGATTTATACTAAGCCCTACAATGCCAATTGCGACTCCTAAAATAGAAGACGCCAACAGCTTAACCCCTGTGCAGAATTATGGTCTAGATATTTTAACAATACCTCCTAACCTTTCAGGATTTCCACATATATCATTTCCCTATGATTATGATAAAGAACTTCCAATGGGCGCGCAGCTCATATCAGATCATTTTGATGACTATTCCCTGCTTGATTTCGTGCAAAATTGGGAAGATTCGTTTAAATACAAATTCAAATACAATCTGGGGTCGATATGACGCAGGCAATAAAAATCGGATTGGAGATCCATGTCGCAATTCCGACTAAGACAAAGCTTTTCTGCTCTTGCAGTGCCTATAATGAGCATGAGCCAAACATGTCCGTATGCCCTATCTGCATGGGATTTCCAGGATCAAAGCCTATGCTCAATGCAAAAGCGCTCGAGATTGCAAAGTCAGTGGCGAATGCGCTTCATTCAGATATAGCGAAAACAGTTTCTTTCGAGCGCAAGGTATACTTTTATCCAGACCTGCCTAAATCCTTCCAGATAACGCAGCTTTCAAACCCTGTTTCCCAAGGAGGATTTATAGAACTGCAGAGCTCAAAGAGAATAAGGATACGCAGGATACAGATAGAAGAGGATCCTGCAAAGATACTGCATGAAGAGGATTATTCATTAATAGACTTCAATAGGTCAGGAAGGCCTCTACTTGAGATAGTGACAGAGCCTGATATTTTTAATATTGATGAACTGAAAGAATTCATGAACGAATTGAAAAGTATATTGTATTATCTTGGCATAGACATCAATACAGAGCTCAAAGCTGATGTGAATGTATCTAACCAGGGTGAAAGGGTAGAGATAAAAAATATTACAGGGCTAAAAGATATGATTAATGCAGCATTGTTTGAGATAAAAAGGCAGGAGACTGCAAGGGCTAGCGGATTAGTAATAAATAAAGAGACAAGGTCATATGACGAAGCAAAGATAGCTACAATGCCTATGAGGGAAAAAGAAACAGATGAGGAATATGGCATAATTTATGAGCCAGATCTTGGAAACTACAGTATAGAAAACATTCCTATAATTGAACCTGTCTATGCGAGTAAGATAGCAAAGGAGCTTGCAGAAGAGTACTCTGCAAGCGAAAAGCTCATTATTGAGCAAATAATGTTTGACAGGAATGCTCTCCAGTTTATAAATAAGTTTGCAGGAACGCACAAGATTAATATTGTAATAAGTGCGATTGAAGTGCTTAAAAGGTATAATAAAACTCTTGATGAGTATAAGTTTGAGGCCTTGCTCACGGCAATTTCAAAGAATGTACTTATAAACAGCGAAACTATTAATGCTATAGAGCAGGGGAAAGCAATTGAAGCAAGTTCTGAAATAGATGAAAATTTAATAGACTCTGCAATAAATTCAATGATATTGGAAAACAAGCAACTGTTAAAAGATTATAGAAAGAATTCAAAAGTTTTTAACTTTGTAATAGGCCAAATAGCAAAGAAATATAATGCAAGTCCAAAGTATATTTCAACAAGGCTAAATATTTTATTGCCTAAATTTGTTGCAGGCAAAGAAGACTGATTGCGTGCTGGTGTTTTTTTGGATTATGAATTAATAAACTGCGGACAGTTGGATGAAACTTTTATAGGAAAATCCGTCAGAGCATATGGTTGGTGCAGGCGAATCAGGGATCATGGCGGAAAGCTGTTTATAGACCTGAGTGATAGGTTTGGCGAAACCCAGCTAGTGTTTGAGTTGCAGGTAAAAGATCTTGCAGAGGCGTTAGGTAAGGAATATGTAATACAAGTCTTTGGAAATGTCAAGAGAAGGGATGAGGATACTGTAGACAGTTCAATTGCTACGGGCAATGTTGAAATATTCGTAGAAAAATTTGAGGTAATAAATAAATCATTGCTTCCCCCATTTGAGCTTATTGATGAGAAAAGCAGGAGTCTTGCGAATGAGGACTTGCGCATGAAGTTTAGGTATTTGGATTTAAGAAGGCGACAAATGATAAAGAACATCGAATTCCGCGATAGGATTACAAAGCAGATACGGAAATATTTTTGGGATAATGGGTTCATGGAACTTGAAACACCAACTCTTGTTAAAGATACATATGAAACAGGATCAAGAACTTTTCTTGTTCCCTCACGGTTAACCAAGAATGCATATTACTCCCTTGCGCAATCACCTCAATTGTATAAACAGTTATGCATGATAGGCGGGATTGATAAATATTTCCAAATAGCACGGTGCTATAGGGACGAGGATCAGAGGATAGATAGGCAGCCTGAATTCACGCAAGTTGATATTGAAGTGAGCTTCAAGGATGAAAAATATATAAAGGGACTTATAGAAGAGCTGATAAAGACACTATTTAAGCAAGTACTCCATAACAATGAAGTTATTGATTTCCCAGTTTTGCAATACAAAGCAGCAATGGAAAAATATGGATCAGATAAACCTGATCTTAGATTTGATAGTCAAATATTTGACATAACAAAAGAAATGAAGTTATCTAATTATAACGTGCTAAAGAGAATTATAGATAGCAAGGGATTTGTAAAGGCTGTTGCATTCCCTGCTGATTTCAGTATGGATTCAAATAACAGCAAGCTTAACAAACAGTATATGCTGAAATTGATAGAAACAGCAAAAGGATTCGGGCTTAAAGGCCTTACATGGCTTTATGTTTCGCATGGAAAAATTGAATCTGATCCAATGTCTATTTCAGAATCAATAGGAAGCAGCGTTTGCGATAGCTTGATGCAAAGAATGAATTTGCATGATGGAGATATAATAATAATAGGATCAGACCTCTCAGAGAATCTGCTTCTTGAGGCTCTTGGAAAATTGAGAAAGCTTATTGGAGATAAATTACAGAACTATAACAAGGAATACGCATTTGCATGGATTATAGACTTTCCTCTCTTTGACAAAGATGAAGTGACAGGCAAGTTGAAGCCTGCGCATAATCCATTTACAGCTCCAACAAAAGATACTGAAAAATATCTTGATTCAGAGCCAGAAAAAGTAATCGCAAGGCAGTATGATATTGTACTCAATGGAGAAGAGATAGGAGGGGGCAGCATCAGAATTCATGATCCAGAACTGCAGAAAAAATCATTGTCAGTCATAGGGATGGATCAAAACACGATAAGCAACACGTTTGGATTTCTCATAGATGCATTGTCTTATGGAGCACCTATACATGGAGGAATAGCGCTTGGACTTGACAGATTCATATCAACTCTGCTCAATAGCGAGAATATAAGAGAGTTTATTCTATTCCCAAAGAACCACAAGCAGGAGTCGCTTCTGGATTCTGCTCCGACAAAAATCAGCAAAAAAAGGCTGCTCAGCGATTACAACATAAAGCAGGAGGACATTGAATAATAACCTCGTAGCGCTGCGCGCCTACCGGCGCGGCATTGCATCTGCATATACTACATTATAAGTTATATCTAATCCGCAGTTATGCAAGGGTTCTACTTATTATATATATCGCCATCGGGTGGCGCGCGCGTCATGGTCTGTTCCGCAAATCATCAAATAAATAGCTATTAAATAGCTGTGCTTCCAATATTAATTATTAAAATGGTGAAGGAAAATAATTTAATGTGTATGAGATAAAGCCCATGTCTTTATTCTATTGCGCCTGCGATTTTTTAGGCGCAAAGATGTGGGGGGGGGATATGCGGAATAACTAAAATATTTGAAATATTTTTATTTCTGTTTGCGTTCAGCGCAACAATCCAATTCTCAAGCGCAGCCAGCAGCAACAGCCTATTTTCAGGCCAATGCCCCGCGCCTTCAGCAAAATCTTTAGCTGCCGGAGTCACAAATACTCTATGCACTTCATTTGTCTCAAACACTGTGCTTGACATAGGCCAGGTTACAACCATAGAATTTGCAAATGCGATTTCAGGGTCTAGCTTTCTTCCGTATTCTGCAAATCTGCTAATCTATAACGGGATTGGGACTTACAATACGCTCCTAACTGCGCTTGCATACAACACGATTGGATTCAGCGTAAATGCAATGCAGGCAACAACAATGAATGTACTTGTCTATAATTCAATATCTTCAAACTCCCTGCCCCAGTCATTGCCTGCATCGCCTAACATGATATACAATTTTCATTTCATTAATATTGCAGGCAATTATAACTTTAAAATTTATGAGACTGATTCGAGAGCCGGAGGACGGCGTAGTTACCTGACTGTCAATGCGCTGCCCCGCGCCTACAACTACAATGTCATTATAAATTCCGGCCTTGCCACGACATCAATTACATCTCCTTTATCACCAATAATCCTCGATTCAGGACAATCATATACTATAAGCATAGCTTTGCCAACAACAGGCACTCCACCATATGCTTATTCATGGGCAGTTGCAAACGGATATTCCTGCCCGGGATTTAGCAATCCCGGCAATGTTACGTCATTTACATATTCTGCTTCTGCAACTTCATCTGCGACCTGCGAGTTTTCTGCAACGATAACAGATTCCGCTACAACTCCAGAAAGTTATACGGCGGCAACGCCAGCAATAACAGTAAATCCCGCGCCAACAATATCCCTGTCTCCAAGCAACACTCTGCTCGATTCAGGGCAGACAGAAACTTACACATTAAGCATTTCAGGAGGGACAGGCCCATTCAATGCAATGCTGTGGAATGCGACAGGAAACAAGCAGATGGGTAGCAATGTAATAATACAGCCAAGCGGAAGCAATGCAGTCTCATTCGCAGTCAATTCCCCAACTTCTGCGAATGCGTTTGAATTCAATGCAATCGCATACGACACCGGAACTGCCCAGCCCTTTGTTTTTAATTCACCGCAGAATACAATCATTGTAAACAACGCATTAAATGCAGGCGCGATAACGCCTTCCGCGCCAATTATAGACGACGAGCACTCCATAACGCTGACTGCCAATCCTTCAGGAGGTACAACTCCGTACGCGTATCAATGGTACTCTACAACCGCATCTGGAACATGCTCTCCAAGCGATACTGCTATATCAGGAGCGGCAAGCCAGACATACACAACCCCGTTGTTATATGCCAGTGTATATTATTGCTATATCCTGACAGACTCAGCGTCGTCGGCTGCGACTGCGTATTCCCAGACAGACTACATTACAGTGAAAACAACGCCGACGATATCTATCTCTGCGACAAACACCCTGCTCGATTCAGGCCAGTCTGAAATAATAAATTTCACAACAGATACAGAGGGCACAGGCCCATTTAATGCAATGCTGTGGAATGTGACAGGAAACAAGCAAATGGGCAGCAATATAATAATACCTCTTACTGACGGCGATAATTCCATATCCTTTGCAGTAAGTTCGACCTCATCAAACTTAATCCAGTTTAATGGTATCTTATTTGATTTTATCACAACATCGGAAACTCCTGTAAATTCTCCTACAATTTCGATTACTGTTAATTCTGTGCCTGTTCTTTCGCTTAATTCCATCCAAAGCACAAATCCAGGCAATGTCTTAAGCCAGTCGCAGCCGCTATCACTCATATACGGCGCGCTGCCTTTAATTTCTGCAAATACTGTCGGCGGGACAGGCCCGTTTTCATACAATTGGATAATAACAGATTCGTCCGGCATCCAGATATTTTCAGAAAATCAACTTGCAAATTTTGCCCCATCAACAACAACCGCGGCAAACAGCATAACTGCAGAAGACAATCTGGTCTTAGGCGGTTATCTTCCTGTAGGAAGCTATAATCTTTATCTGCTTGCAAATGACATAGGTGCAACAACACCCTACCCTTACGGCGATCCGATAACTATAACAGTCGCTTCAAATTCCATTCCGGCTCCAACATACTCATTTTCAAATTCATCTGGGACAGCAGGCAGAAGCTCAAACGGCCAGTATGGAAGCCCGTATTATACAAGGGATACATTCTCATTTACAGGAACAGAGACGCTAAACAACCAATCGGCGTGGAAATTGTATGTCAATGGCGCGCTTTATTCCACAACTTCTTCCAGCGCATCGTGGTCGACACAGGGCCTTCCTGGAACATACACACTGACTTTCTCGAATTCGGGCAATGCAAACTATACAGGCAACTCGATAACAGAGATTCTTGTTGTGCAGCAGCCTGCATCAGGCCTGCCTCCATCTCCGGCCACAACAATAACTCCTGTGGTCCACCCGAAAATAATCCATAACATAACGGTTTCAAATTCGGTTTATTCAAACTTCCTTAATATTTCAGTAGTGCCATTTACAATAAATTTCACAAACGAGCGCATAATATTCAAATTAGCATCAAACAGCGTGGCAGGGAAGCAGGTAAAAGTAAGCATAATGAATGTTACCCTGTCCGTGCAAAATATGACAAACAAAACCTACAAAAAGCTCGCAGCATTTAATTTCTCTACCGAGCAGAACATAACAGCAAATGCTGTATTCGCGTACCCATGCAATATTGTAAACATCTCTGTATTCAGGCTTGCAAACAGCATATGGTCAAAAATAGTCTCTATGCAAAATGCGCAGGCATGCACAGTGTCATTTTCAGTGCCGAGCGATCCGATAATAGGAATATTCTCAAAAAATCCTGCCACATCGCCCCCAAGGCTTAACAATACAACAATAATACCATCAATACCCTCAGTAAATGCGAATGCCCTACCCATAAAAAAGAACTTGACCTCAGTCGTAAATTTGACAAGTTCCAATGTTATTCAAAAGCAGGTTCCTACAAATTCAACGGCAAATGCGCTTCTCATGCCCTCTGCTCCTTCTAGGCCTGTGCAGTCTGCAGGAAGCATCTTGGTGCCATTGGCATCTATATCTGGTATTCAAATAATAGCGATAGCCATTGCAGCGGTATTTGCCGTACTTTTAATTATAATAATAATCCTGCTAGTGATAATCCTACGTTTAATGAGGGAAAATGCATTCCTATTGCGCAAGAAAACCATAGGCAAACCAATGAGGCATTGAATCGCAGTAAAAATTTATTACAGAATGAGCGGAGGGTTAATTGAAAATAGAAGCCAATGCATACGGAGCGCACGGAGTTATGCTGTTAATTTTATTTCCTATTATCAGATTGTAAATTTCAGATTCAAAAAAGTTTGGCAATCCTATTTTTTGATATCCTATGCTGCAGAATCTTGCGGAGCTGTAGTTTTCAAATACTAAAAAGTCAACAGGGATATAAGTTCCACTTGCATTTATCGGAGCTGCAAATTCAGATATGCTAAGAGTGTAATTAGAGGTTTTTAGAATTTCGCCATTAACTGATATTCCATTTTTAAGCGTGTATTTATATTGATTATATTTATGTCCAGACTTTACAAGAGATGGAATTATTTTTGATGTAGACAGAAATACATAGGTATTATTTATTTCTGCTGTGGGGTTGCCATTTAGTGCAATATCTATACCTGTTATATTATTAAGCTTGACAATCCCGATCTGTGTAGACTTAATGCTATGAGCATTAAGTATACTAACTATTTCAGTTTCTGTTGATGTATTTATCTGGCTGTTGGCAGCTCCCTGCAGGTTTTTAAAATGCATCGGTTGGATTCCTATGTTTACATTTGATGATAATAAAATAAGGCTAAAAACCCCAAAAGCAAATGCAATTAATATCTGTGTAGACAGTTGATATTTTTTGCCAGACGCTGCAATTTCATTATAATTTATTTTTGGCACGTATAAATCAAGTTTGTATGAAAATATAATCATTACGGCCAGTATAATATAGAATAATATGGGGCCAGAAGATGCATGGAATAACATAAGTGCATTTGAAATTCCATAATAAAACCATGAAAAAGCTATTATAAGCATTCTTGCTACATTCAGGATTGCAAGCGCAATAATACCTATAATTACAAACAGAACCTTATTTTTCAGCTTTCCATTAAATAAGTATATGATAGGCAGTAGAAATGCAGTTAATGCAATAAATGCGCCTATATCTGTGCAGGTTTGTCCTATTATTATAGATGCTGCAGGATTTGACGCTAATGAAATCATTATTCCTGAGCTTAAAACAGGAATCTGCATAATTCTGAGCATGTAGAATACAAATTTTGCATTGATGACTGTAAAAATGTTATTCATATTAAGCAAAGGCAGAAGCAGCAGTGGCGATGCAAAGGCACTATATAGTATAACATATTTTAGCTTTCTAATCCCATCAATTCCAAAAATAACAATTATCAGTGAGGAGAGGAAAATAGGTAATAATAGTGCATCTATTCTGTAGAGATAAAATATAAATGATGTCTCTATTCTTAGATAAGATACTAGGATGGTATATGCGGCAAGTATAACAGTTCCAAATAATATATTTCTTGCAGAAAATTTAAATTTAAGGTCTTCTTTAAGTGAAAATATAAGAAAAAGGAAACTCATAAGCATTACTGCAATGATATAACTTGAAGGATTTGTATCCTTTATGCTAAGGCCTGTTGAAGATATAATATTATAAGAGCCTATGCCAAATGCTGCAATAACTACAATCATTCCAAGCAGCTTATTATTACCTTTAACTTTTTCCTGCTTTATTGTATGCTGCTTTGTCTGTGCCTTTTGCTTTCTTTTTATTTTCATTTTATTTTTTTCATTTAGATGCTTTGCAGTCATTATTTCACATTAAAATAATTGTCCTCAGTCGAAATGGGCATCATCATTATTCAGTAGTTACTCTTGTCATCATAGGACACATATAATATGAAATCATATTATATATCCTTTACCTTTATTTTATTTATTATTTTATTTATATCATTTTGTATTGTTATTGTTTATTTTCGTATTGCATTTATCCCATTTTATAATTTATAAAGAGTATGTTTGAAATAATCCAAATGTTTGAAATAGTATTATAGTACAAATAGTACAAAAACAAAAGGTACAAAAACAAAAGGTACAAAAACAAA
>JAJYYU010000016.1:0-4861 GCA_021800515.1 Microcaldota archaeon | reverse complement strand
GTACAAAAACAAAAGGTACAAAAACAAAAGGTACAAAAACAAATAGTACAAAAGAATAAAACAAAAATTCAAAATGATGAAATGAGTTTATGTATGGGAAAAAATATGAGTATGTTGATCACACAGCAGATATAGAATTCAATGCGTTTGGTGGATCTGTTGAGGAGGCGTTCAAAAATTCTGCCCTTGCTCTTTTTGACATTATCTCTGACATTAAAAAGGTAAAGGCAGAGGAGACAAGGACTTATAAAATAGCTATAAAAGAGGATGCGGATACACTTGAGAATCTTCTCTGGCAGTTTTTGCAGAGTTGCCTTTCGATTCTCGATGCGAAAGACAGGTTCGGATTTGACGTGCATTTACTAAAAATAAAAGTTATACCTGGCAGAAACAAGAAATATACCCTCTCTTCTGTGGTATTATCAAAAAAAAGGACAGAGACCTATTTTAAATTAGAGGCAAAAGGAGTATCTAAGTATGCGCTTAAGGTCTCTGAGGATAAAAAAGAAAAAAATAAGAATTTTTTCAGCACAACAGTAGTAGTTGATATATGATATCTCCTTGAATTATGGCTGCATCCAGTCTATCTCATAGTATTCATATTCACTCTTTGGTAGGATAATCCTTCTTACTTTATAATATGTGACAGCTGTCTCCCTATCGCTTATAGCTATTATCAACTCCAACTTATTTTCTTTTGCCTCGTTTATCATTGCTGAAAGCTCACTTCCTCCTATTACCTCGTCCTCGCCAAGCGATAGCATACCAAGCCTTGGCACGTCTGTGCCAGGCAATTCAATGTTTCCATTTTTCCTATGATAAAGCACGAAATCTATTTTCATTTTTTTGTTCCGGGTTTTTCCTGGAATTGCGAGTATGAATGTCTTGCGTACAGAGTGAGCTACTCTTATTGCTCTTGCCCATTCAGATATCAGCAGTTTTGTATCCCTTGGAAATACTTGTATAACGTGCTTAGAATGCATCCACTGGTCATCTTTTATAGGCTTTGCACCAGGAAAATATATTCTGAAATGCGTTCCAAATTTAAATCCTGTCTTTACAACATACCCTTTGTCTCTCCAGTCCCTGTAAACAAGATACAACTTTTTGAAATCCTGCCTTCTTTTTTCAGCGGCATGTGATATCTGTTCCTGCGTAAAGTTCTTTACAGTAAGTACCTTCTTTTCCATCAAATACAGTGTCTCGTATATGTCGAACTTGTTTAGTATCCCTCTCTCACTTAGTTTGTATGTTCCGTACTGCCCAAACCAATTTTCTAAATATATTTTTTTACTATCTTCTCCATTGACTATGCATATTAAATCATCAGGGAAGAAAATGCCTGTTAATGAGTATGCATTGAGTTTTATTGCTGAAGATGGGTAAATTTTTATAGGCACCTTTGCCTTGGAGCGCTTTGAGCCTGATTTTACTGATTTGAAATCTTTTATCATTATGCCTCTGTCCCTCCAGTCTTTGTATGTAAAATATCTTGCCATCATCTTGTTCTTTTGCATGAAAAATTCTTCAAACTCATTAAACTCTACCTCTTTTTTGGATTCTGATGAAAGGCACTGCGCCTTTCTTACATCAATCATATAAAGTGCTTCTTCAGGGGTAAGAAATATCTTATTGCCTTCTGTTTCCCCAAAGAACCCATTTTTCAATATGTCTATTGTGGACTGGTCAGTAGCGAATATCTTCTTTGTCTTTTCGTCAAGAAATATTTGAAGCATTATTTCACGCTTTTTATGGCAGTGTTTATCCCTGCCTATATACTGCATTAATAAGCTCTTTTTCAATATCGCTTAGCTTTGCAGGGATTATGATAAGTGTAGGACCATTATCCAACTCTATATTCTCAAGCTCACTTATTTTTACAAGCAGATTTTTCTGTGTGTCAAGCTCAACATTATGCAGTATCATTATTTCTTTGTTAGGGTCCAATACTCTCCTTTTATATTGATCCTCAGCAGACTTCAAGATATTACTTACCTTTCTTAAGTCAGGGCTTGCCTGCTCGCTTTCATTAAAGTCTAGAAAAAGTATGCTATGTAGATTCATCCCAATGTTCTTCTCAATTGTTTCATAGAATGAGACAGGTTTATAGTGTTCACTCCAATCTGCAATTGTACACACTGCGCCGAATCTATAAAAATCAAGCATGCTTTCACCCATTGCTGCAGTAAGTATAGATACTGAATGCACTACCTTTATTTCAACTCCCTGCGCTTTTGCTTCAATGAATAATATTTTGTGCGTTGTCGCAATTAATGGATCGCCTTCAATGAATACTCCTACATTTTTTTCTGAAGCCTCTGCAATTAGCTCGGATACATTGTCTTCAAAAGAAGGCCTTTTGAGAATCCTAAATTCCTTGCCAACAGATTTTGCAAGCTCATTCACATCACTGTCGCTTATCCGTCCAGTATACCTTTCAATATATGCAGCATCGCATTTTTTTGCAATCTCGAGCGCTTTTGCCGATATATCCCCCTTTGATAGTCCAAGTCCTATTAAATAAAGCATTGCATCATATTGCATATTAAATTATATAATTTTATATATTGCCTGCATTGCTGCTGCCAGCAGGTTTTCTTTTTTTGCTTGCGTTGCTGATCATTTGCGTGCTTATCTCTTTTGGCAGTGGTTTTCCGTTTGCATAATCATAGACTATCAGTTTGAAGACCTGCCCAAGTGTTGCAGCGAATACTGCGCCGAACACTGCAAGCCCGAGTCCTATAATTCCTGTTGCAATAAATACAATGTTTAGAATTGTACTGCTGCCAAACAATGCCGCAGACGCAATCATTATAAAAACACCTAGTACAATAAACATCGCAGAATAAATGTCAATAAATGCAAAGCCTCCAAATGTTTGCCCAAACTGATGGTAAATAGTCTTTACACTTTCTTTCATTGCACCAATCGGTCCTATATTCTTTTCGAGTATGACAGGGACGACGAAAAACACAGCAGTGCTTATTGCGAGCGAGCCTATAAATCCGACCACAAATCTGCCTATTCCTCTGAATCTGGATTCTATCGCATTCAATATCATTATGATGATAGAATAAAAGACTGCCCATTTCAGCGCATTTTTCCAGTAAGGTCTTGCGAGGGACAATGCTTTCGCAATGCTGATCTTTTTTCCAGAGCTGAATTTTTTGTACGCAATCAGCAGAGCGATGCTCACATATGTCGAGGAAAATGTTACTGCAATGTAAAATAAGATTATTCCAGCTATCAGTATTAGGCTCTGGTTTGCTACAGCTCCTGCAGCGATAAGGCCTATGAGAAATATTGCAGCAAGCATCACAAGCGCTATAATCACAGAAAGTATAGGGTAAAGCATAAGAGATTTGTCCTTCATGACTATGCCTCTCACTGCCTTGCCTATTTTCCAGCCGTTTATTATATTTTCAAACATTGTATCAGTTGTAATATTGTATTTTTGAAATAGAGCATGATTTTTGTAGAAAAACTACTATCATCAATTACAGTGCAAATCAGTGTAATAAAATAATAAAGATCTGTCAGTCTTTTATCCCTCCTTCTGTGATTTTTATTACGCATTCGCCTTCTGGCATATATGGTGAGTCAACAAGCTTTACGATGCGGCGCTCTTCCTTGCTTTTCCTCATGTAAAGTCTTGTAGTTGCTGCATGCGCAAGTACGTTTCCGCCAATCGGCGTTGTGGGATCGCCAAAAAGGATTCCAGGATTGTCCATTACCTGGTTTGTTATGAAGGCAGCAAGCTGGTACTTGTCAGCAAGCATCTGCAGCCTATGCACATGATGGTTGAGCTTCTGCTGTCTTTCCCCTAGTGCACCCCTACCTATAAATTCAGACCTAAACAATGATGTTAAGGAATCAATAATTATTAGCTTTATATTCTTCTCCTGTATGATCTTGTCTGCCCTTTCAAGCGTGAGTATTTGCTCTTCTGTTGTTATAGCCCTTATATAGATTATATTTTCAAGGGTCTTTTTTGCGTCTATGCCTTGGTTTTCGCATATCTGTTTTATCCTTTCAGGCCTGAACGTGCCTTCTGTATCTATAAACAGCACATTGCCGTCAAGCCCTCCCTTGCTTGCAGGGAGCTGTACATTGACTGCAAGCATAAACCCAAGCTGGGTCTTTCCGCTGCTGAATTTTCCATATGCCTCAGTAATCCCATTTGTCTCGACGCCGCCGCCTATCATATTGTTCAGTTCTTTCGAGCCAGTGCTTATTTTTCCTATTTCTTTTCTTTTTTCGTAAAAAGCCTCTCCAGTTTCAAAGTTTATTGTTGTTGAGTCTTTTGCGGCCTGTACTGCGTCCTTTGCCTTTTCAACACTTATGCCTGAAATTTCTGAAAGTTCATGCGGGGTCATTACTGCTATCTTTTCAAGCGTATCAATGTTTTGGGCTCTTAGCTTTGCAGCAGTGGTCTCGCCGATTCCAGGGAGGTCCTCTATTTCTTTTATTGCTTTTTCTTTGGCCATAGAAACACGCATTTTTTGTATAAAATACCCTCAATAAACACATTGCAATGTAGTTAATGAGGTTGCATAATTATATGATTTATCTTGAATTTGTCTAAATGCACATTTTGCTTCGCATCAGTGCTGCGGTCCGGCAAAATATAATAAAAATATAAGAGCAGCCCTGGCAATTATGTACCGATATATATCTCTATTACAAAACTATAAAAAGATTGCTAAAAATCAGGCTGGCAGCCTTTAACTTCGCATGCAATAAAACTATAATGCTAGAAGATAGATTAATCTGCTAATCCTATATAAAAGAGAAAAGCCAAGATAATATAGCTAAAGCTAAACTTCATGTTATTAAAATTTGGCTGATTCGAAGCACGATT
>JAJYYU010000015.1:1554-16590 GCA_021800515.1 Microcaldota archaeon | reverse complement strand
TGAAACTTTTTCTAAAAGTTTCAAGGCATGGACATGTTGTTTGTTATCCAAGGGTACTTTACAGGCACTGTTGGCAGTTGACCTGTGAAGTTGTTCAGCTCGAGTATCCTGAGCGGCAGCACGTAATTTACAAGGTTGATGCCAGTGAGATTGGATGCATTTTCAGGGAATACCTGCGTGAAGCCGTTAAGCTTGCCGTAGAAGAATCCTTTGTAGAAGTTGGAATTATAGAATTCTGTAGGCGCATCAGTGACTGTGTCGTTCGGGCCGTTCGGCGTGTATATCACGAGCAGGCTGATATAGTTTGCGCCCTGGATTGCAATTTCTCCCTGATATGTTATCTGTGGGTCTGCTACTGATACGAATGCATTCATCTTTGCCCCTTGCGGAGTATAGAGCTGCATTGCCCCATTCTGATTCGGATTCGCACTCACACATGCAGTGCTGTTGAGCAGAGTGTTGTTCGCAACAAGATATGCCTTTATATACAGGTTCTGGCTTGTTGAAAATGAACAATAATTATTGATGTCCTGGCTTGTGGCATTGCCTGCTATTGCTGAAAGAGGAAGCAGTGCATACTCTGGATCATGCGAGAGCTCGCATTGGGACTGGCCGAGCGCGTACGGCACGCCCTGGCGCGCGCCCTGGCTTATCGCAAACGCCTTTGAAGTTGCATTTATGTTTATGCAAGCAAGGAAATCAAGCGCGCCCCACTTAGGAATCAGGCCCTGGTCAAATACAATGTATCTTGTCTGGTTCGTATTCATGAAGTTCGCTAGTGCAGTCTCGTCATACCCGTATTTAGGTCCTAGAACATAGTTTGCAGCTGTTGCATAGTCCTCTTTAGGTATTGAATTGTCACCCCTGAGCACTGCATTGCTGTTTCCGAACCAGTTTATCCAATCCCCATAGTCCCACCAAGAGAGAACTCGAGGGCCATATGGGCCGACATTCTGCTTCATCCACTGGGTCGCATTCAGCCAGTACCCTGGCACCTGGTTGCAGAAGGCGTCAGAACCTGCAATATTACCTGTCTTTTGGAATATATTGCATTCGTTTGCAGGGTTGGCATAATGCACTGAGATAGCCTGGACTGCATTAACAAGCGTCTGGCTTTCGCCATATACAAAAGTCCTGAAAGCGAAAACAGACACCAGTTCAATTGCAATGAATATTATTATAAGCGCTAGGAAAATGTTTTTCTTTGACTTATCTGTCACAATGCTCTGGCTAATATATGCATACAAAAGAAACGCAATGCTCAGTATCGAGGAGATAAGGAACAATGCAAGGGATAATACTGCAATGGCGAATTCCTTGTTTACTGAATAAACATGTTCCAGAGATTTTTTAATATCTGTATTTTTATCAAATTTAAGAGAATAATTATTGCTTTTCAGCAGCAATACCTCTCCTATCAAAATGCCTATGAGCATTACATATGCAACTGCAAGATGCGGCAGGTATTTAACTTCTGAAAGGCCTGCGAAAAGCAGGGGTATAAATATCGCTAGATATAGAATGCCTATCTTGTCATTTCTAATCCATATGCTAAGCAAAATCAGTATAATGGTTGAGAAGATTACTGCATAAAACAGGAGCGAAAAGTTTGATATTCCTATTGCAATCAGGCCAAGGCCGTTGCTTGCAAAATTGAATTTGAATCCTGTCGGAATGAATTCCTGCACAGTCATGAACAAAGGGGTACTTGGGGTTGTGAAATGCTTGCTCAGCGTAAGATAACTTTTAATAGGATTGCCGAGCTTTGTAAACAGAATAAGCAGAACTAATATTAAACAGATTACTGCAATGAACATGAAATATGATTTAAAGTCAAGCTTTTTGAAAATAATCTTGTTTTTATGCAAGAACTTCGGGACATACTCAAGCACTGCAATTATAAGCAATGCAAACAACGGCCCTGAAACAGTTATCGGAATTCCGAACACTGATGGAATTCTTCCTGTAAGCGTTGCATGGTATGGATGGTATATTGCGAGGAATATTGCAATTATAGTTATCACAATCGCATTCATCTTGTAGAAATTAATGTCAAAGTCTCTTCTTAGTACATTGATTATTCCTTGAATTAATATATAAAGTGTAAGTACGCCTGCGTCTACAGTATAATAATGTGCTCCCAAAAATGTAGATACAAATGCTAATCCTGCCAGTATTGCAAGCCTGTTGCTTTTCATATTCTTGATTGCAAGCATATATGTGGCAAAGAAGAAAAACAATGAGAATATACCCCATGGCTCGAGCAGCTGTTCGCCTGCCACAAAAGTAGTGAATAGGACAGGTATCGAGGCAATAAGGCCTGCGCTGATTAGCCCTATCCATTCATCATATTGCTTGTAGATGAGCAGAAATATCACAAAGACTAGCAGTGCGGCAGTAAGCGGAGGATACACGCTGCTGACATTAGACATTAAAGTAGTATTGAATGATGAATAATGCGTAAAGACATTCATCAGACTGTACCAGTACGCCTCAAGATAAGGGATCAACGGTTGTATCCTAAGTATGGTGCCTTGTGGCGCCAATGGCCACGCAGAAGGTGAATAAAGGACCTGATAGCCATAGGTAAGTATTGATTGCGTATTCAGCATATCGAAATATGGGTCGAACTCAAAGTATGTGCTTGACTTCCCTATGCCTATTATCCGGGTTATAAACACGATAAGCATAATTGCAAAAAGTATTGCAAATGCATATTTGTACAATGAACGGTTTTTTACTTCACCTGCTTTTTTGTTCTTAAAATCTTGCAAAAGCATTTCTTCTTCATTAATATGCATCTGCATTAGCTGCTCATCTTCTTTTTTATGCAATTCAAGGATTTTTTGTTTTTCTTCGATGCTGAGTCCTGAAATATTTTTCAACTCATTTATCTGTTTCTCTTTCAGACTTGCCTCTTCCTCTATATGCTTGGTTATAATATTCTGTGCGCCTTTGAACTCATTAAGCTCCTGCCTTAATTCTATAATATTATTATGAGTTTGCTTGATAATTTCAGGTCTTTCTTTTTCTGCTTCTTCAGCACGTGAAAATTTAAATGTACTGCTTGTTATCACACCCTGCTGAATGCAGAGAAGAAAGCCAATGACTGCAAGTACTATTGCATTGAGTTCAAACAGGCCTAATGAAAATGAAAAAAAATGGATCTGCTTCATGAAATAAGACTCTGCCCAAGTCATTGTCGCAGGAAGTATGAGTCCGAAAATAAATCCAATAACACCTATCTCAAACATATTCAACTCTGTTTTCTTAAGTAATGCAAGTGCAATAAGGAATCCTGGTATGAATAGAGATAAAAATGCAACAATGCCTGCAGTAATCACTTGTGCGACCATCATGAAAATCAAATTAGTTCAGATATATAATCTTAAAATAGACTTAAAATAAAATTTAAGAGGCAAATTATATCTGCAAGGCCTATTCTTAAACAGGTATTTGCAGCTTCAAAGCAAAAATATAATTATTATTTAAGCAAAACTTATTTAAATTATGTTTTTATATTTTAATTTAATTAAGCAGGTTAAGTAAGAATAATCCTTGTTATAAGTACAAATGATAGACAAGATTGTTGGAATATTTAAAAACAGGAGTATTGAATAAAGTTAATAATGTTAATAATAAAGTTAATAATAAAGTTAATAATAAAGTTAATAATAAAATATACTAAGAGATTTTTATGGCAAAGGAAGAAAACAGGGATTTTGGGGAGGATATTGTAGACATGTTAGAACCGCAAATCTTTGAAAAATACAGTATTTCTCTAAAGCAATTGCTGGCAGATCCCCTTGCAATAGAGGATAAAGATAACGCCGCAGGAAAAATACCTGCTATAAAGGAGGATATTGACAATTATATGAATAAGCTTATCTCCCAGAGCTCTGAAAGCCAGGAAACATTAGACAAAAGTCTGCAAAATGCAAATAATATTTCCATTCAGCTTAAAGAATTAATAACTGCAGTAGCACGTGAAAAGCAGATTCCTGTCCTGAATGCTACATTTGGCAGAAACATAAAAAAAGATGAGGTAATAAGCATCGAGAATTTTGATGAGAATGTGACATTGCTGGTAAACAAGCTAATTAGCACATCATTATTTGTAGTCAATGAAAGCTACAGATACAGAGAATACGAAATCGGCGCGTGGGTATTCTCATCAAACAAAGACTATGCTTTACAGGTTTTCATGCCTCCCCATGAAATAATGATTATAGATTCTGCAAAGTCAGAATTAGATGGGCTACTTGACCAGGCATTGTCGATACTATCCAGTAAGGCATAATACTAAACTTATAGGCTATAACTAAATGTTTTGTTATTAGCTCATTAAGTACATTGCATCAAAAGGCAGGATCAAATGCTTGTAATCGGAATAACCGGAAGCCCAGGGACTGGAAAAACTTATTTCTCAAAAATCGTGCAGGATAGATTCAAGAATGTAGATTTAATTGAATTAAATGATATTATCAGAAAACGAAAGGCATTTACACACATCGATAAAAATAAAGTAATGACTGCAGACATCAGAAAGCTTAATAGAATAATAAAGGAACAACTTAAGCAGTTTTCTGAAGCAGAGCGCAAGACTGGAAAGAGAAAGGTGGTTATATACGTCGGGCACATTGTCCCTGAACTAAACATCAAACTTGATGCATGCTTTGTCATGCGGGCGCATCTAAGCCTGCTTGCAAAAAGAATGGCGGCAAGAAGGTACAGTCAGGAAAAAATAAAAGAAAACCTTATCTCAGAAGCAGTCGACTACTGCGGTACAAAGGCTAAAAACATCTCAAAGAAAATATATGAAATAGAAACATATGCAGAAAAAAAAGGAGCTCTGAGAATATTAGAAGATTTATTAAAAGATAAAACCTTAGGGAACAAACATGAAGCAGCATCAAAAAAAGTCATTGACAAAATGCCTGAACTCCTCAAAATGATTAAAAACAAAAATATTTATAAATTTTAGTCTGATTATAACTGATTTAATGGAAAACAAAAAAGATACAAATCTGCAGGACCAAAACAAAAAATTAAATTCGATAAATGAAATTCAGAAGCAGGAGGAATTGGTAGACGCTAAAATGGAAAAGCTCAATAAAGAGAGAAATGAACTGCTTGAAAGTGCGAGAGTAAAGTCAAATTCTATAATAAACTCGGCAATTGATAACTCTAAAAAAATAAAAGATGTTGAAATCGACAAGATGAACAAAATACTTGGGTCAAGAACGCAGAAGGATTTAAAAGACATAAAGGCAATAGTATCAGAAATTAAAAAAACCAAAACAGATCATGCAACAGACATGAAAATTTCATTACTAGTGATAAAGCAACTCACTGGCAAATAAACTTAAATAGTAGTAGTTTTTATAAAACTCTTTTAAATCTAAAACAATTTTATTATTCTTATTTTTAATTATATTTATTTTGATTATATTTAGTTTATTTTTATCTATTGCTTATTTTATTAATTGTTTATTATATTATTTTGTTATTTTTTGATTTTTAAATTATTTGATATACAACTATTATTCTATTATTTTATTATCTAATTTTTATATTTTAATTTTTTTATATTTTAATTAATTAAATAATTCATTGCAAGCTTGAATTTTATGTTCAAAACAGAACCGATGAAAAAAATACGTATCATATGCCTAGAAGAGGATAAGCGTAAGTTGATAGAGTCAGTGCATGAACTTGGTCTACTGGATATCCGCAAATCAGAAGTTTCAATACAGGATGATACTGTTTTAGAATCTATAGATGAACTGTCAGACATTTTTATAAAAACAAATGGCGCATTAAAAATTCTTGACAATAAAATTAACCAGCTTAAAATAAAAAAAGACATAAAAATAGAAAAAATACGCCACATCAATATTGGCAAGCTTATTAATGAAGTAAAAAATGAAAAGGTGCTTGGAAATATATACATGTTTGCAGAGAGAGAAAATCTTATAGATGAAGATTTGCAGAAACTTGACGATTCTTATAGGATTGCAAAAATATTTGAAGGCATAAACATTTCATTTGGAGAATTTAATAGTAAAACCTTATCATTTGCGGCATTTATATTAAATAATAGAAATAAAAAAGAGTTTGAAACTGAAATTCGCAAAGTAGGAAATAAAGAATACGAACAAATAGAAAAGAAGTTAGATAAGAATAGGCTGCTAACGTTTATCGCATACAAAAAGAGCTTGGGGGAAGCAATAGAAAAAATAGTGAAGAAATTTTCCATAGAGGATATAGATATACACCACAAGTATTTGTCAGGTACTCCTGAAGATATACAAAAATTTGTTACTGAAAAGAAAGAAGAGTATGCTGCTGAGAAAGGAATAATAAATAAGGAACTTACAGTCATTGCAAAAACAAAGTATGCATGGCTTAAAAGCATTAATGAAATGATCCATATTGAAATGATGAGAGCCGCAATCGGAGTAAATTTCAAGAAAACACAAAAGACAACTCTTGTTGAAGGCTGGGTACCTGCAAAAATATTTATAAAATTTAAGACTGTTCTTAATAAAGCATTGAAAAATAGAATAATTATTGAAGAGATAAACACAACAGAGATAGCGCCGACTCTCCTTAACAGGCCTGGAATTCTGAAGTCTTTTGACTATATAATGGAATTCTTCTCCCTCCCAAGAAGCGATGAGATAGACCCTACATGGGTATTTATTTTCTCTTTTCTGATATTTTACGGCCTTATGATTAGTGATGTTGGCTATGGGCTACTTTCACTTGGATTTGCGTACCTAATTACAAAGAAAACAAATCCTGAGGGATTACTTTACAATGTTTCAAAAATATGGGAGATAAGCGCATTTTCAGCAATATTGTTTGGATTTCTCTCAAACCAGTACCTCGGATTTAGCTTAAACCATTATTTCATAAATTACCAGGCATTTGATTGGATAAAAAGTATGCCTATGATTCTTCTTGCAACAATATTTTTCGGCATCACTCAGATAATAATAGGACTCATATTCAGTTTCATAAATAATTATAATAAAGGCCATAAGCTGCTGGCAGTAAGCAAGGTAACATCAATAATTGCAATAATTGCAGGAATAATTGCAGTTGCAGGATTCCTATTTCATGTATTTTCAGGAAGTATCTCACTTATAGCAGCAGCAGTAGCTATACCTGCATTTATAAGTACATTTGCACTGAGTGGGATAGAAGCAGCTGAAACAATAAATCTGATAACACACCCGCTGAGCTATGCCAGGATTTTTGGATTTGGGCTTGCCAGTATAATAATCGCAATGCTGATAGATCAGGCATTTATGCCAACTCTGTCACAAGGCATACCACTATTTATAGTTTTTCTTATATTATTTATAGTATTGCATTTCCTTAACATGATAATGGGAATATTTGAAGGGATTATACAGGGCGCTAGGCTCAACTATGTCGAATTTTTCTCCAAATTTTATACTGGTGGCGGAATAAAATTTAAGCCTTTTTCATTTAAACGCAATTATACCCGGGAAAATGATATTATATTAAAATAATAAAAATAAATAAAAAGATAAAATAAAAAAATAAAAAGATAAAAAATACCAGTGATTTGAATGGTAATAGAATTGTCAACAGCTGTTGCATCAATAGGTGCAGGCATCGCAATTTTAGGCGGTGCAATAGGTACAGGAGTCGCGCAGTCAGCAATAGGCAGCGCAGGTCTTGGTTTAATTGCAGAAAAGCCAGAAGAGATGGGTAAAGTCCTGCTATTTCTTGTACTTCCAGAAACATTGCTAATTTTTGGATTCGTAATTGCGATATTGATAATGTTAAACGCAGGGCTAATATGATAGGTATATTAGTTTGCAAATTTATGGCATTAGGCATTTAGAGGTAATTTAATGTCTCTTAATGAAATCAAGGAAAGACTGGCAAAAGACTTTGAGGAGAAAGCAAAAGAAATAATGCATGCCGCGAAAAAAGATGCAGATCAAATAATAACAGATGCTGAAAAAGCTGCAAATGAAATTAAGGAGAAGGCAAGAGAGGATGCTGCCAAGGAGGTTAGAAACATGCAAGTAAAGTATGAATCAGAGATGGACTTTGAAGAAAGTAAAGAGATAAGACTGGCAAGAGAACATGTGATAGAAGCAGAAGTAGAGAAAATCCGCCCTGTTTTCATAAAAGAAATGCAAAAGCAAATGCATCAACTGCTTTATTCAGGAATACAGCAGATGCTAAAAACACTTCCTGAAAATGAGATATATATAGACATCAGTAAAAAAATGGCTGCAGCAAACCCAGCAGTGAAGAAGTATTTGCTTAACTACAAAGAACAAGAAGGCATTGTAATCCATGATAAAGAGTATAAGATAAAAATTATAATAAACCCTGAAGATATCTTTAACGAAAATATAAATATAGTAAAACAGGCAATTGCAAAGGAGCTATTTGGAAATAAGAAAGAAAGCAAAAAAAACAATGCCGTACAGAAGCCTAAAAAACAAAAGAAAAATAGGGTTTAGTCTACAGGTGCAAAACGTGAACACAGGATATGGAGCAGCAGTTTTATACGGATATTCCAATGCATATGTTAAGGCAATTGAGTCAAAATTAATAAGCAAAGCTACAATGCAGAACATAAGCAATGCAAGCGATATACATTCAATCCTATCTATTTTGATAAATACGGAATATAAAAAAAGCCTTGAAGATTTTGGAGGCATGGACATAACAACTGAAATGATAGACTTCGCACTAAGCAAAAACCTTGGCGAAAGCATAAACCGGCTTTCAGACATAACACCTTTGCTGAAAAAAAAGATAATGGTTTTATACATTGCAAAATGGGATCTTTATAATATAAAAATTTCTCTTGAAGCAAAAGACAGGATGCAGAAGTCAGACACCATCTCTAAATATTTAATAAATACAAATTTTTACAACTCTGCATTCATAAGACAGGCAATGGAAGAATCTGTTAATGTTGAGGATCTTCTGTTAAAATACACAATTAATTCACCATATAAAGGTATACTTCAGAAAGGCATTGAGGCATACAAAAAAAGCCATAGTGTACTTGAGGTTAACATTGAACTAGACAAGGCATATTATGAAAGCATAGGCAAGATGCTTTTTGGATTAGGTAATGAAGAGCATGGTATATATATAATAATCAGGAACGAAATAGAAATGAAGAATATACTAAGCCTCCTACGAGCAAAAAAAAGCGGGCTTTCTTTTGACAGAATAAAGCCATTTCTAATAAGCAGGGGTTTTAGTGATGAAAATACGCTTATGAGCGCTTTCGAAGCCTCAAAGGACATAGACGAACTTGTGCAGCAGATTAGCAGGTTCGATCTCAAGCCTGCACTTGAGGATTATAAAAAAACAGGTAATCTGCTCTATTTTGAGATAAAGATGAGAAAAGAGATATTTGAAATGAGTAATAAATCACTCAGGCACTCTGTACTCTGTTTTGGTACTATATTTGAATATATGTACCAAAAAGAAATAGAGGTTTCAATGCTGAGGCTTATAGTAAAGGCAGTACAATACAATTTAAATAGAGCAGAATTAACCGCAATGTTGGTTTAATGGCAGAAGACAGTGAAAATTATAACTACAAAATAGCAGTCATCGGTGATGACATCCTATGCGCAGGCTTCAAGCTACTTGGCGACAAAAAAACTTATACAAACGAATCAAATGCAGAAACAATGCTAAAAGAATTAATAAATGATCCTGAAATAGGCATAATTGTTGTGAACCAGAAAATAATAAAAAATATAAAAAACAGCAGGACAATAGACATGATAAACAAAACTGTCAGACCCCTCATAATAGAAGTGCCTGGATACAATGAAGAGGACATGCACCAGGATACACTTAGAAAAATAATACTTAAAGCAATAGGCATTGACATAAAAATATAATTTATTAAGTATAACAGCATAAAACTGAATATAAATATGATATAAATGGAATATAAAACAGAGAAATAAAAATAAAAATAAAAAATGAAAATAAATCATCGCGGTGTTATTTTGGGAATAATTGAAAAGGTTTCAGGGCCGATTGTAATTGCAAATAAAATGCTTGGCGCAAAAATGTACGATGTTGTAAAGGTAGGGGACAGCAGCCTTATAGGGGAGATAATACAACTTAATGAGGACAAAGCAATAATACAAGTTTATGAGGATACTGCAGGTATACGGCCTGGTGAAAAAGTGGAGACGACAGAGCATCCTCTTTCAGTGAATCTTGGCCCAGGCCTTATTGCAAATATATACGATGGGATACAGAGGCCTCTAGAAAAGATTGAAAAGGAATCAGGAGTATATATTTCAAAAGGAATATCAATAAACTCACTTGACCTGAAAAAGAAATGGGACTTCATCGCAAACAAAGACCTAAAAAGAAATGCAGAGGTAAAAGAAGGGGATGTGCTGGGATATGTGCAGGAAACAGATATAATTAAGCATTATATTATGGTGCCGCCAGGGGTCAAAGGTAAGCTTGACGAGCTAAAATCCGGCAAAATGACAATAACTCAAACAGTTGCAACAGTAAAGGATGGAAGCAAGAAAATAGAGATTCCTATGATGCAGATGCGCGCAGTCAGGAAGGCTGGAAAATATAAAAACAAGCTTATGGTCGACGAACCACTGATAACAGGCCAGAGAGTTATAGATACATTCTTTCCTATTGCTAAAGGAGGCACTGCTGCAGTGCCTGGGGCCTTCGGGACCGGAAAGACAGTAATCCAGCATCAGCTCGCAAAATGGTCAGACGCGCAGATAATAATATATATTGGATGCGGAGAGAGGGGAAATGAAATGACAGAAGTGCTTACAGAGTTTCCAGAACTGAAGGATCCCAAAACCGGCAAGCCACTCATGGAACGGACAATATTAATTGCAAACACGAGCAACATGCCTGTAGCTGCAAGGGAAGCAAGCATATATACAGGGATAACAATCGCAGAGTATTTTAGGGATATGGGATATGATATTGCAGTTATGGCGGACAGCACATCGCGATGGGCAGAAGCTATGAGAGAGGTTTCCGCAAGGCTTGAGGAAATGCCTGGCGAGGAAGGATATCCTGCATACCTGCCGAAAAGGCTCGCTGAGTTCTATGAAAGAGGAGGCAAGGTAGAAACACTGAATGGAAAACAAGGCTCTATAACAATAATCGGCGCAGTCTCTCCTCCTGGAGGGGACATATCAGAGCCTGTATCGCAAGGAACGCTTAGGATTACTAAAACATTCTGGGCGCTTGATGCTGCACTTGCAAGCTCAAGGCACTTCCCTTCGATAAACTGGCTGAGCAGCTACTCTCTTTACGATGGAAATCTTAAAAATTGGTACCTTAAGAATATAGGCAAGGAATTTATAGAAAACAGAGACCAGGCAATGAAGATACTTCAGCGTGAGGCAGAACTCAAGAACATTGTGCAGCTTGTCGGCGCAGATGCACTCCCAGACTCTGAAAGGATAATACTTGAAGTCGGCCGCATGATACGCGAAAACTTCCTTTTCCAGAGCGCATATGACAACATAGATACATTCTCTAGCCTTAAAAAGCAGTATATGATGCTGGATCTTATTCTCCACTTTAACATGCTTGCAGAAAAAGCTGTTAAGGAAGTAAGTGCTGAAAAAATAATGCAGCTGGACGCAAAGAAGGAGATATCAAGAATGAGGGAAACCAGCGAGAAGGATTTTACAGCATTCGCAGAAAATACAAAGAAGAGAATTGAAAAAGCATTCAGCGATCTCCTAAAAGCTAACCAATAATTTAATAATAAAAAAATAAAAATGGAAACATTGAAGAATAGGAGGAAAATAAGAGAATAGATAGAAAATAAACAAAATATAATTAATAAAATAATGTATGATAAGCACAGATTTGTGATAAAATGAACTTTAATATTGAATACAATACGCTAAAAAGCATTGCAGGCCCGCTTATAGTAGTGGATAAGATAAGCAATGCAGCATACAATGAAATTGTAAGAATAAGGTTACAGAATAATGAGACTATATTAGGACAGGTAATTGAAACTACTAATAAATTTGCAATTGTCCAGGTCTTTGGGCAGACAACAGGGATAGACATAAGCAATACCTCTGTCACATTCACAGGAGAGACATTCAACATGCCTGTGTCTGAGGATATGCTCGGCCGGGTCTTCAATGGCCAGGCTCAACCTATAGACTACAAGGCAGGCATCACATATGAAACCAAGCAGGATATAAACGGGCTTGCACTGAATCCTGTCTCAAGGGCAATGCCCAATGACTTCATACAGACCGGGATATCCACTATAGACGGGCTTATGACTCTTGTAAGAGGTCAGAAGCTGCCTATATTCTCAAGCTCTGGTTTGCAGCACAACCAGCTTACGGCACAGATAATAAGACAGGCAAAAACCAGGAAATCAAACGAGAACTTTGCAATTGTATTTGCAGGCATAGGCATAACCCACGATGATGCGATTTATTTCATAAACGAATTCAAGGAAACAGGAGCGATCAACAGGACAGTGTCATTCATAAACTTTGCAGATGATCCAAGCATAGAGAGGATACTTACGCCTAGAATTGCACTCACCACTGCAGAATTCCTCGCATTCGAGAAGAACATGCATGTGCTCGTGATACTCAATGACATGACGAACTATGCAGAATCACTGAGGGAACTTTCGAGCGCGAAGAACGAGGTGCCTGGCAGGAGAGGGTATCCAGGATATACCTATACAGACCTTGCCTCCCTTTTCGAGAGGGCAGGAATAATTAGAGGCAAAAACGCTAGCATTACCCAACTCGACGTTGTGACAATGCCAGGAGATGACATAACCCATCCAATACCAGACCTTACAGGATATATTACAGAGGGCCAGATATTCCTAAGCAGGGACCTTGCCAATAAGGGTATTTACCCACCAGTAAACCCACTGGGTTCTCTATCAAGACTTATGAACCAAGGAATAGGAAGCGGCAAGACAAGAGAGGACCATAGAGGGATTGCAGATCAGCTATACAGTGCATATGCAAAGGCACAGGAGGCAAAGAACCTGAGTTCTATAGTAGGAATGGATGCGCTCAGCGATATGGACAGGCTTTACCTGAAATTCGGCGAGAACTTTGAAAATAGGTTCATAGGGCAGAGGCACGACGAGAACAGGGACATTGAGCAGACATTAGATATTGGATGGGATCTTATTTCAGAATTCCCTGAGCAGGAGCTCTCCAGAATAAAGTCCGAGTTCATACAGAAGTATTACAAGCAGAAGAAGCATGCAACAGATGCTGCAGAAGCATGACAAATGCACAGCCAGCCTAATCAGACTAAAATCCAATGCGCAAATAAAAGAAAAAAAGAATAATAAAAACTAGAAAAATAAAGAAAAATAATATAGAACAGAAATAACAAAAACGCAGGAGAGCAGATGGTACTTAGCCCAACAAGAATGAATTTGATAAACCTGAAAAAGAACGCAGTACTCGCAAGAAAAGGTTATGAAATACTCAAAAAGAAACAGGAAGTGCTTGTGATGGAATTCCTGCATCTTATAAAAGAGTCAAAAAACAATAGGCAATACCTGTCACAGGTACTGCAGGATGCATACAAGACAGGCATAATAAGCTCTGCATATATAGGCAATTTTGAAATAGAGGAGGCAAGTTTTTATGCAAAGGAGCGCGCCCCAATAAAAATAAAAATAAAGAATATAATGGGCGTTAGGATACCTGAAATCAACAGGGAGGAGAAAGCCACACTAGAATACAATATATTATCTACAAGTTCTGCAATTGATGATATTGAAAGCAAATTTTCAAAACTTGAAGATGCAGTAATAGACATTGCAAAGAGGGAGCAGAATCTGAAGAAGCTTGCGTTGGAGATAGACAAAACAAAAAGGAGGGTCAACACCCTAGAGCAGGTGCTAATCCCAAGGATAAAAGCGCAGGCAAAGTACATTTCATTCAAGCTCGATGAAATAGAAAGAAGCTCGTTCATCTCATTAAAATTCTTCAAGGAAAAAGTTAAGAAAGAGTAGTACATGCAAACTGCATGCTATAAAAGGTTTGGTTTGTATTCTGTTTGAAAATAGATAACTGCAATGATAAGTATTGCTTTAGCAGTATGTTATAAGGTTATTTATAGCATTCTGCACTTTGGAGCTATCTGAAAACTTTTTTACAAAAAGTTTTATTTTTCTCTCTCTTTCTGATGCTGCACCATGAAATTTATTTTCTTTTTTTATCATAATCACTCTATCCTTTTTATTATATGGTAGCCGAACTCTGTTTTAACTATCCCTGAAATCTGGCCCTTTTCAAGGGCAAATGCTGCATTCTCAAAAGGTTTTACCATCATACCTCTTCCGAAGAAACCTAGATCACCACCGCGTTTACGTGTACCATCCAGGGAGTACTGCTCTGCAAGTTTTGCAAAGCTTTCGCCTGAATTCAGCTTATTAAGAACTTCCTGCGCTGTGGAAAGTTTCTCAACAAGAATATGCGCGCATCTTATTTTATCAGCCATCTTGACACCTATAAATAATTTACAATAATTAGTTGCATTTACAATAATTAGTTACAATAATCTTTTTGCAGCAATATTATTAAATAATCCTGCTCTTTGCAATAATTTATAACTAAATAGCACTTTGATTTTACACTCTTGCATAATCATCTTGAAGTCTGACTATATCAGCCTCGCTGAATGCACCCTTTGCGATTTCCAATATCACTGAATTCTTTACTGCTTCTATTCTGTGTTTTGCACGTAAAGGTACATTTATCATGTCTCCTTTAAAAAGAGTTTTCTTTTTTCCATTAATAGTCACAATTACCTGACCGCTAACTACTTTCCAGAATTCTGCACGCTTATTATGATATTGGTAACTTAGACGCTTACCTGCCTTCACATACACCAACTTAACTGTACTCTTTTCATTTACAGTAAATCTTTCAAAACTACCCCAAGGCCTATTTTCAGTTATTATTTTCCCCATATAATCTACTAATTATA
>JAJYYU010000015.1:0-1454 GCA_021800515.1 Microcaldota archaeon | reverse complement strand
TTTATCTTTCTTATTTATTTTTCTTATTTATCTTTCTTATTTATTATATCACTTTAAATTGTCATTAAAAAATTTCAGCAGCATACTCCAGGCCTCTTCAGCAGCTTGCTTATTGTATGTTTGAGGTCTTGTATCATTGAAGAATGCATGATATGCACCTGGAAATATCCTTATTGTAAAAGGTTTATTATACTCAACCATTGCTTTTACAAGTTCTCCTAATCCTGAATTTATTCTATGATCTTCACCACCATATAAACCCATTATAAAACCATTGACATTCTTTATTTTTTCTATAGGCTTTGGATTTTCACCATAGAATATAACACATGCAGAGGTCTTACCTGTGCATCCAAGATTTATAGACATGCCTCCTCCAAAGCAGAAGCCTGCACTGCCTATCTTACTACTTACCTTTTCTAAAGATTTTAAATAGTCAACTCCATAAGAGAGATATTCTGTCATTAACTCTATTGGCCTATTTACAAAAAGCAGTTGATTTACTTCAGATATTATGGCTTGTTCATTTTCATCTAATTTTGCAATTGCCTCTGCCCTATATTTCTCATCTCTTTGTTTATCTACAGGCAATGACATCATGAATTTCATAGTTATAGAAATATTCTGCTGCGAAAGTACTGGTGACAATTTATTACTGGAAAAAAGATGCGGTGCAAGTACAACATAACCTTCTGCTGCCAGTCTGTCCGCTACATTCTTGGTATGGTCATCAAGTCCGAATATCTCATGAATCAGCACTACGCCAGGATGCTTTTCTGCATCATCAGGATATGAGAGATATGCTTTAATTAAATCATCGCCTGCTGCATAGCTTATGCTTTCAGATTTTATCATGTTCATCATCAATATATTTTATTAAACAATTAGAATATTTAGTAATTCCTATTTTTAGATTGCCTGATAGTTATGGAATAGACAAGGAGGAATATGTTATTATAATAATTTAATTTAAAAGATGCAAATAATAAATGCGCATGCTGTGCTATACAGTCTAAATTTTATTAAATTATTAAAATATTTTTATAAAATTTAGCAAGAGCTTGAATATTTTGATGAATAAAAATTTAAAACGTACATTACTTATGCAATCAGAAATTTAGAACATTTATTTTCATAAGTATATGTGAAAGATTATCATCAAAGAGATTTATTTTACCTTAATATTATACTGCATTTCGACTTTTCTATAAACTTAGAGTAGGAGGGATGTAGATGCTACACCTACAGTATAGAACTTGCCATTTGATTTAGTGCTGGATGTGAAGCTAGTAGCTGCATTTAAATATTTTGAAGAAGTATAATTACTTAGGAGAGAAAATGACGATTGCGATTGTGCCGTTGATTTTTGGTTTATTGATGCTTGTTGGATGGGTATATTTGTTTTACCGGTGGATGGTGAAGCCGTTCCTCCCAAAGCAAGTTCAACAACACCA
>JAJYYU010000014.1 GCA_021800515.1 Microcaldota archaeon | reverse complement strand
CCATTGTTGCTGGAAACAAATCCCAAGGAATTGTGACTGGGAACCTGTTGAGAACAGCCTCGTCTAGTTCAAATACCCCAGAATAATTATTCGGATTTGCTGTAGCAGTAATCCATTTGTAATAGCTTCCATCAGAAAGCAGTATACCTGGTGTTGCTGTTCTTCCACCTTCAAGATTTATTGATCTGCCTTCCATATAAGGCTGCAATGCTGAAAGCAATTGCGGAGGCGTTCTATTAAGCTCATCAAGCAAGGTTGCAGGTGAAGTAATTAACGGCGTCAGCTTTTGAGTATCGCTTAGATTGCCGCCGCTTGTTAATGGCGCAAAGCTCATATCGACCAATTGCGTTACTGTTAATGAAGGCGAAATTACAAGTTTTGAAGTGTTTTTGTTACCGAATACTGCATTCATAAAGATCTCTGTCAATTCTGTCTTTCCACTTCCTGATTCGCCAATAAACAAGGCATTTGCTTTGGTCATTGCGCAGGCCAATAGAAAATCCCTTGCATCAAATTTTATTACGCCGTCCTTAGACGGAATTTCAAATAAAGATGAGGAATGATAGAATTGCGATGTTTCTCTCCTGATTCTACCCTCTAGCGTCGACATCTTTTTTTTCATTTCAATGTCTAAGAAATTTTTCTTTTCTTCTGCTTCAGAGGATATATTTTTTTGCTTGTTTATAAATTCCATTTTTATCATACCTATTTAATACTTTAATTATAACATTTTACACCTATCATGATATTTATAGGGTTTGGCAATGGCTAAAAGTTTGATTTCGCCCCAAAATATAGTAGGCATGCAGAAGGACAGAAATATAAATGTATCAATAAACATACTTAAAAGAGCTACCTCTGGACAAGGAGAAAGTCACGCCTCGGGAGATATTGTAAGACCTCAACAAGAGATGGCTCTCGAAGAACTGAGAACTAATAAAACATATCATTTGCAGGATGCAATGAGTGCATGACGCATAGGAAGCCTGCAGCATTTGCTGGTGGGGATGCCGCCTCGTTTTATTTATAGTAATTCAAATTTCCCGAACACTCCGTCATATCCGGGAATAATTTTTATTTCATTTTTCCTGATTTTTTCAATCATTTCTGCAATATCATGGTCAATTTTAGAAATTGCATCAAAACTTGAATTAAGTGCGTTGAACTCGGTGCCAAACGCCTTTATGAATTCTTTATATTTATTTTCAACTGCTTGCGTTCCAATCCCTTTTTTAATCACGAAAGATATTATTTCTCTTAATGGTATTTGATGGGTATATGGAATTGCATTATTTGGTATATAACCTTCTTCTCTGTCTGCAAGTTCAATTACTCTATGCATAACGCCTATAACAAGCGGCTTCTTACATACTGGGCATATTCTGTCCGATGTTTTTCCTGGCTTCAGTGAAAAGTTGCATTGCCTATGTCCATCATAATGGTATTTTCCCTCTTCAGGATAAAATTCTATTGTGCTGGTGAATTTTGTTTTATCTTTTTCTTTTATTGCTTTGAATATTTCATTATACTCTATTTTATTGACATCGAATACGTTTGCTTCCCTCCCTAATTTTTCAAGCGAATGCGCATCACTGTTTGATATTAGCGCGTATTTGTCAAGTTGTGAGACCATCCAGTTCATTTTTGGATCACTGCTTAATCCGCTTTCATATGCATATATATATTTTTCCATATCCTCATAGGCTTCCTTTATTGAATCAAATCCTGTTGTCTCTCCGAGAGCACCGAAATAGGGAGTCCAAAGGTGTGCAGGGAATATAAAAGCATCTCTCTCTATGTTGATGACTTTTTCAACCAGCTCAGATGTACTCATGGAAAGAATTGGCCTACCGTCTATGTCAAGGTTGCCTGCTTTTGAAAGAACATCTCTCAGCTGGCTGATGCTCTCCATATTTTTTATCATTATGCAGGTATGCACGCGCTTTGACTTTCCTTTCTCCCAAAAAAAGGTTGCGACTTCTGTGCCGAGCATGAATCTTACTCCTTTATCAGGTCCTTTTATTTTTAAGAAACCGGTATCTTTATCAGGCTCAAGGTTCTGCTTGATTTCAGTGAGCCATTGATTGTGTAAAAAATCTCCTGTAGATATTAGGTTTATACCTTTTTCTAATGCTGCTGCTGCAAGTGTTGAAGGAGTTATCTTTGTACTGCACGCTCTTGAAAATCTAGAATGTATATGTAAATCTGCAATTATTTTCATATTGATTTCACCACTCCGTTTCTCTTGCATAGTCTGTTTACAATGCATTTGCTGCATATAGGCACTACCTTACATGTACTTTTTCCATGCTCTTTGAATACATACTGCAGCTTGGACCAGCGAGATTTTGGCAGCTTAGATATAAGATCTTTCTCTATCTTGTCAGGATCTATATTCTGCGTTAGACCTAACCTGCGGGATATTTTAATTACCCAAGTATCCACAGGAATCCCCTCTACAATGCCAAAGCCATTGGTTAATATTACATTTGCACTTTTTCTGCCTATGCCAGGAAGTTTAGTTAAAAATTCCATTGTATTTGGCACCTTTCCCCCAAACTCTTGCATTATAACTTTGCTGGCAGCTATTATGTGGTCGGCTTTGCTATTCGCGAAGTTCACACTTTTTATCATTTTTGACAATTCTGTTGGATTAGCATATGCAAAATCTTTTATTGTATGATATCTAGAAAACAACTGTGGTGCAAGTTTGTTTACTGTCTCATCCCTTGTTTGTGCAGACAATATCACAAGCACAAAAAGCTGGTCAATGGTCTTGAAATTCAGGTAATATCCTGCTTTTGGATATGCATTATACAGTTTTTCAACTACCTCTTTTGTATCCTTTTCATCTAAAATCCTAAAATCCGTCATCAAAAGTCTTTTTATTTATTACTTCTTGTAAAGATCAAATTGTTCCTACATCTTGTGGTATTTTTATTGTCAATACATCCTGCTCTGCAGATTTCCATTCTGCAGGTAATATAACAATAGAATTATTATCTGAAGATTGATGAGAATATAAAAATTTCAGGCCTATGAATTCATACAGAATATGTGTAGGGCGCTTGCCCATCCTTGGATTTGCCTTTTCAACATACTCTACAACCCCATCAGGATTTATGATAACTGTTATCCGTTCTGATTCCGCAATGCTTGATTCGGATAAAGCTCCGTAGTCCCTATGCATTACCTGATTTGAATCATCAATAATTAAAAATTTTACATCTTTCATTCTAGGGCTTTCCTTTACCCACATTTTATGCACATATACTGAATCCATGCTGACTCCAAGCATTTCGCAGTTGTTTTCTTTTAAAATAGGCAGGAGTTTCTGAAATTCATTGAGATCCGTTGCGCATGTGAATGTAAAATCCCCAGGATGAAAAGACATTATAACCCATTTGCCGCGGTAGTCTTTCAATTCTATTTTTACTATTGAGTCATCAGCAGGGGAATATGCTATAGCTGAAAAATCTGGTGCAGGTTCTCCTATTTTTAACATATTATCATTTTATTATTTGATTACAAATATATTTTCTTGGAATTATTTTATTATATAAATATTTTCCGGTTACACTATATTCTCATTTAGAATTTTGTCCAATTTGCTTCCTTTATCTATTTTATATGCAAGCAGTCCTACAGAAATTATATAAATCCAGCCGAATAATACGAAGGCTTGGCCATAAGTATATGATAAAAATGACGTGTTTCCTGTTAATTGGTTAGCGATTACAGGTACCACTACAATTGATGAAATAAAAAATATGCTTATATTGAATATCGAGAATAAAGTTGCAGGCAAATACCAACTTCTTAATCCAAGCAGATAAACTATTGCAATTGTAATGTATGCAGATGTCTCAAATAAGAGCCAAAACATAATTTGAGGAGTCTCTGCAGTAAAACTCCCAAAAATATTAGCTGCAGAAATTATGACTGCAGCAACGGCTAGTGAAAATCTCATCCATTTCATATTAGGAGACGCATACTGCTTTTGCACCTTGGCAATCAGGCTTATTTCTTTTTCAGCCATAAAATCATATAACTAGTTTTTTTTATACTTTTATTTTTATTGTTAATTATTTAATAAGATATACTTTAATATATTTTGTAGATATTTATTATAAACATATTAATATTAATATATTTTAATAATTTTTACCAACAAGTGTTTTTGCTAAAAATCAAGAAGATTTTATGGAACTGATAAAAACAGGCATTGCCGGCCTGGATGACCTGCTGAATGGTGGCATACCACGTGGAAATCAGGTACTGATTTCAGGAGGGCCAGGAACAGGAAAAACAATGTTATCCTTAGAATTTTTAGTTAGAAATGCAATAAATGGCAGGAAAGGGATATTTTTCAATTTAGAGGAAACAGGAGAAAAACTTAAAGAGGAGTTTTTATCAGCAATGCCAAACTTAAAAGAGGATTTTGATAAAGTAATTAAAAAAGGAACTCTTATTTTGTCTGGGCGCGAAACTGCCTTGAGGGTAAGAGGAGGTAAAGGAGATAACCCATATGAAATAGATAATTTAATCGCGCAGCTTTCAGAAACAATAAGAAATGAAGGCGCAGAGCTAGTAGTCATAGACTCCCTCTCAGTATTTTCTTTATTAACTGATGAGTCATCTGTTTACAAAAGATCAATGTATTTACTTACTGAAACATTACAGAAACTGAATGTAACTTCATTGCTGACCATAGAGCTGACTGAAAGGAATGTCTCTGCCTTGAAATTCAAATCAGAATTCTTTATATTTGATGGACTGATCGTTCTTTATCAGATGATAGAAAACAAAAAAAGAATCTCTGAAATAGAGATCATAAAAATGAGGGGTAATAGCCATAGCTTTGATGTCCTGCCTTATCAGATACTTCCGCAGGGGATAAAGATTTCAGTTAAAAACATGGGGCTCTACTGATTGTTCTCTGGTTGCTTGCTGCAGTTCTTGCTAAGGCCAGGTTTTATGGAAGATAAATTACTTGTTGATAATAAGCTGTATGCTATAGAAGTGGGGCATACAAATTCAAACAGGATAGGTTATGTTAAATTAAAGGCAGATAGGATAATAGTAAAAATACCAAGCAAAATTTCAAAGCATGAGCAATTTAGCATGTATAGAAAACTAATTGCAAAAGCCCAAAAGTACCTACAAAGGCATAAAAACATAGAATCTCTTGAAAAACCAGAAATTGACTTCTATAATAAACAAACTGTAGAAGTTATGGGCAGGCAATTTAGTATAAATATTATTGAAATAGATTCAAAAACCTCCAAAGCTGCTATCGATGGAAATGCAATAACAATCTATCTCTCAAGCAGTTTGAGCAAAGAAAGAGCTAGCAGTATTACATCAAATCTTGCAAGGCGGGCAATATCAACAATCATCCTTCCGGATTTCATATCGCGAATAGATCAGTTTAATTCGCAGTTTTTCCAGTCAAATATAAGCACTGTCAGGCTTAAGGACAACAGCACAAATTGGGGCAGTTGCTCTAGGAAAAATAGAATAAATTTGGACTTTAGGCTTGCATTTGCGCCAGACAAGATAAGAGATGCAGTAATAATTCACGAATTAGCGCATACAGTTCACAGAAACCACTCAAAGAAATTTTGGGATCTTGTATATTCTATAATTCCTGATTATAAAGAACGTAGGAGATGGCTAAATGAAAATAAGCATAAGCTTGTGCCAGGCTATAAATTTGATGGAGTCAGCTGATTCCTGCAATCCCCTCAAAATTGTGCAGCTGTTTTCCTGCTTCATCGCTTGAATTGAATATGATTATTTTAATATTGTTTTTTTCTGCAGTGGCGAGTATGCCCTGTATTGCAATATCATTCAATATGTCATCTGCTACAATAATCTTTGACACTTCATAATTTTCAATCCCAGTTCGTACGTTTTCCTTGCCAAAGAAAGACTTGCCTATGCTTACCTGCCGCAAAAATTCCTCCATCAAATTAAACTCCTGCCTTAATCTCTGGTTTTTAAGTATTCCTTCTACCTCATTGCTTTTTATGAGCTCATACAAACCTGACCTTTCAACATTGCTGACATTTACAAATGTGAGCTGTTTCCCGATCCTTTGCATCAATCCATTATCTTCGATGAATTTTTTTATGTCATCTTTGGTGAATCCAGGCCCACCAATTATCACTGCACTAACATTCATATTTTTTATTATCTCAGTGATCTTAGAAAAATACTTTGTCTTTTGTTCTTGAAAATCCTTTTGTGACATCCTTTTGCTGAGGCTGCTGTAAATATCATTTATAAACTCTATCCCATATCCAAGCAGATACGCAAAAAGAGCCTTTTCATCATCTGCAAGCACAATGCCGAGATTTGGTTTTTTTGAGTCCCTTACTGCATCCTCAAGTGCTTTTATAAGGTAATTTGGCCACTGCATCATCTTTTTAATTTCAAGCACATTGCCTTTTTCTATATTGATTGTATGGTAGCTGTGCAGCTGTATATATTTTAATGGGCTGCCATCTATTATTTTTCCAAGTACCCTAAGCCTTTCTGAATCCTTATCTATCTCTGTTTTTTCTACCTCTAGTTCTATCAGGACTTCCTTTAGCTCACCTTCCCCACCTGATTCTGGCTTAAATTTCCTCAAGGACCTCGATCTGATTATATCATTTGGGAATATCACTCTCTGTGCATTTAGCATGTCATTGAAGTTGTCTATCTTTATTTTAACAAGGTTCTCTGACCTGTCAAGTTTTAATATTTTCATAATGATTCATTATCTTGAAATAAATAATATAAAGATAAATAATAGACTAATTAATATTATTTATCAAAAATTGCTATTGCGGATAATATGGTTCTATCATTAGAAATAGCTAGGTCATTTTTTGAAACATTTATAAAGGAGTATAAATACCTTGCTATATTTGTGTCAATGGCGCTTGAGTCAGCGTCTCTACCAATACCGAGCGAGGTAATAATGCCTTTTGCAGGCATCCTTGCAAAGGAAGGCATGCTAAATGGAGTTGCTGCGTTTATCGTATCTCTGCTTGGCTCAGGTACTGGAGTTATGATAGATTATGCTATTGGTTATTTAATAGGAAAGGATGTACTCTATAAACATTTAAAGTTTTTTCATGTTACAAAGCAAAGCATGGACTCATTTGATGAATGGTTCAATTCAAATGGAGGTTTTGCAGTCTTTGTTATAAGGCTCATCCCTGTTATCAGGGGTCTTGTAAGCTTTCCTGCAGGGATTAGCAGGATGGATATCAAAAAATTCCTTTCATATTCATTTGCAGGAATTTTTATATGGAATCTCGCATTGATGCTATTTGGCTATTACTTATTATCTGAGAATATATCAAATCTTACAAATATGTTTATACTGCTCGGAATTTTCGCGCTATTTTTATACATAATATATAAAATATTCATGAATAAAGTAATTAGCGGCAAGAAGAAAAAGCACAAGCAGAGCAATAATTAATAATAACTAGTGATTGGTTGTATTATGCTTCTGAAACAATGAGAAAGCTAAAAAAGGCAAGCATACGGGTTACTGACATAGCAATGCAGTACTGGTGTGAAAAGCAAATGGAACTAAATTATCTGTTTGGCCCAAGTTTTATATCGCCTGATAAAGTGCATGCAGGAAAGGAGATGCATGAAAAGCTTGAAAGTGAAGTTTCAGTACCTATTATACTTCAGCCCAAAAATTATGCGGATTATCTATTCAAGGATTTTTATAAAGGGTATACTTCAATGAGCTTGCTGAATAAGAATAAAAAAGCAAGGGAAATATCTATATATGGGATGGTAGATAACTTTAAGCTTATTGGGAAAATTGACGAGGTAGATATAAACAATGGATCCACTGTTATTGTAGAAAACAAGACTCGCGAAAGTACCAAAATTCCGTCAGAAGCGCAGACGCTTACAAATAAGATTCAAATAATAATATATAGGAAACTGCTAAATGACATCTTGCAGGAGAGATTTGGCTATGAAAAGTTCAATTCAGTATATTCCATTAGCAAGATGTATCTTACTGATGAGTTCATAACGCAATTGGATGCACTTGGTATTGAAAAGAATTTGCAGAGCTTAAACGAAATCTCAAAAAGGTTTTTTGATTCTATTGCGCATATAAAAAATCTGAATGACGAAATGCATTTAAGATATATTAACAGGAATACCGGAGAAGTAATGAAGTCAATCAAGATAAAATATGATGAAAACTATGCAATGGAGATTCTTTCATTCACAATGAAATATTGGCATGGCTTAAGGCAAGCATTGCCTGTCCCTGAAAAAGAAATATGGAAGTGTTCATTCTGCAAGTTTCGTGGAAAAGAGTGTAAGGTGTGGTATAATGGAGCTGAATAAAGATGAGCTGAGGAAAAACTTTTCAAAGGACTTCAGGAAGTATTACAGCGTAGAGACTTTCAAAAATGAAGGGTTTGAAAGAAAGCAATGCGCAGTTTGCAAGAAATTCTTTTGGACACTTAATAGCAATAGAAACCTATGTGGGGACCCATCGCATGAGCCATATTCCTTCATAAAGAAAAAGCAGAAAGATGTTGAGTATAGTGAATTATGGAATGTATTCTCCTCTTTTTTCAAAAACAGAGGCCATGCAATCATTGAAAAATATCCTGTTGTGAGCAGATGGAGGAAGGATCTGTACTATACAATAGCATCCATACAGGATTTTCAAAGAATTGAAAATGGAAGAATGTCATTTGAATACCCTGCAAATCCTCTTATAGTGCCGCAGATATGCCTTAGGTTCAATGATATCTCTAATGTAGGAATAACAGGAAGGCATATGACATCATTTATGATGGCAGGCCAGCATTCATTTGACTATCCAAAGCAAGGTTATTGGAAGGACGAAACAATAGAACTAAACTTTGACTTTTTGGTGAATAAGCTGGATGTCGATAAACAGGATCTTACATATGTTGAGGATGTATGGGCAATGGGGGATTTTTCTGAATTCGGGCCATGCCTTGAAAGCTTTTCAAATGGGCTTGAGCTTGTAAATAGCGTTTTCACTGAATTCGAATTTGACGGTCATATAAAGGAGCTTGGGTCAAAGGTAGTAGATGTAGGGTGGGGGTTTGAAAGGCTTATGTGGTTCTACTCAGGAGCGCAGACAGCATATGATATAGTGTTCAAGAAACAGCTAGAATATATACATAAACAGCTTGGGATAAATCCTGACCATAATCTTTATGCAAAAATAGCAGGGATTTCAGGAAATATAGATCTTAGTGAAGGCAATGGAGGGCAACAACTGAAGGAATTAACAGAAATTGTCAACAAAAAGGATTATGATGAAATTATAAAGCCTATGCAGGCATCATATATTATTTCAGATCATCTTAGGACGCTATTATTTGCAATAACAGATGGTGCACTGCCAAGCAATATAGGCGGTGGGTACAATCTTAGAGTCTTACTTAGACGTATATTTGACATCGCCGAAGAATATGGGTCAGGCATAGATCTTATTAAGGTTCTTGAACTGCATGCAAATGATCTTAAGGCAGTATACAAAGATATTGACCAAGATTTGAGCGAGATAAGCAAGATATTTGATATCGAAAAGGAGAGATATTCGAACACGAAAAAAACATCAGTAAAAATTATTAATTCTCTAATAGACAAAAAAGAAAACATAACTCCTATGAAACTAAAAACGCTCTACGAAAGCAATGGCATTACGCCAAGTTTTATACAGGCTATTGCCAAGGAAAGAAATATCAAGATTGATATGGCTGATTCCTATATGGATTTGCTTAAAAATGATTTCCTTGAAAAGCAAAGAAATAAGTACAGCATAGAAATTGATTTAGAAGGAATCCCAAAAACAGAGAGGCTGTATTATGAATTTAAGACAGAAATAGAGGCAGAGGTTTTAAAAGTAAATAAAAACCTTGTAGTGCTTGATAGGACTGTGTTTTACCCAGAAGGCGGAGGCCAGGAATCTGATACAGGGAAGATTGGTGAAGTTGCAGTAGAAAGCGTACATGCAGTTGGAGGTATTGTGATACATGAGCTAGAGCGCCCCCCTGGATTTAAAGCAGGAGAAAGAGTTAAATGCATTGTTGACCAGGACAGAAGAATACGGTTGATGGCTCATCATACTGCCACTCATTTAATAAGTAATGCATGCAGAAAGATTCTTGGAAAACATGCCTGGCAGGAAGGCTCTCTTAAAACATACTCTAAGGCGCATATAGATATCTCACATTATCAGAAAATCACAGATGATGAAATAAGACGCATAGAAAAAACAGTCAATGATAATATAGTAAATGGAATAAAGGTAGGTATGGAAGAGCTTGAAAGAAAAGAGGCTGAAAAACAATTTGGTTTTGCTATATACCAAGGGCATGGGGTGCCTTCTAAAAAGCTTAGGATAATTGAGATAAAAGATTTAAATGGCAATATCATCGATGCAGAGGCATGTGGTGGCCTGCATTTGATTGGCAGGGAGTCCAGCATAGGGCTTGTAAAGATAATCAGAGTGCTGAAGATACATGATGGCGTGAGCAGGATAGAGTTCGTTGCAGGCCTTGCAACTCTTGACTATTTCAATAATATGCAATCCCAGGCGCAGGCTACTGCACAGGCAATAAATTCTGACTTTGACAAGGTGTATTCAAAAGCAGTTCAGCAGTTCAATGAGATCCAGGACTATAGGAAGGATATAGATGCAGTGTCAAAGGACCTAGCTGAATATATATCTGATGACATGCTTTCAGGAGCAAAAAAAGGAGACATACTAATCAAAAAACTTGAGTGCAGCAGAAGGACATTAAGGGACATAACCATAAGGATTGCTGAGAAAAATCCAAGTATACTTATTCTTTCATATAACAGTAGCTTTGAAATAGTGTGCATTGCTGGAAAAGATTCCAAAAAAAGCGCGATTGAATTTGTCAGAGACAATTCAGCAGACATACTTGAAAATAGCATATTTGTCGGAGGAGGTTCTGACAGAATCTGCGAAGGGGTATTGAAAATCAATTCTACCTGAAGTAACTGCTTAATTTCCTTTGGGCAGTAAGGCCTGCAAGCATCTTACTATTCTTAATCCATGCTGCAGATGATATAACAAATTTTTGAGATATTAACTTGTTTATCTCTGCTACGCTGTTAATAACTTGAGCAGGACCTGATAGTATCTGCCTCAAATGCTCTCTTACCTGCCATACTCCTACTGGAATTGAATAGCCATCGTGTATTTCTCTGAGTATAATTACTCCTGCCTGCCTTTGCATCTGCTTAAGTTTTTCTGTAACTGCTACCCTCGCTGCGTAATATGCACCACCGATTTCTGCATATGCAGACCTGCCTTTGTATCCTTCATATGATGAGCACATTAATATTTCTGAATCTCTGTTCCATGAAGTGTCTGGAAACCACGCTTCTATTGATTCATACTCCCATGCACCAGGAATAAAGAATATGAGCCAGTGATTGTCCAGTGCAATGCCGTGATATGCATATATGGCGTCTATCTGTCCATAGTCTTTTATTTTTTCCCTTATGCTTTTTGATATAATATCATCAACGCTGGTAATACTCCATCTTGTAGGGGTAAATTTCCTTTTGCCCTTTAAACCGAATAGACCTGCAGACAGACCCTGTTGCAGCTTTGATAGAGGTATATTGTGTCTGCTATAAAGTTCAATTAGAGAATCTGCTGCAGTAGCATCTGTATCATTATGCAAATACTCCATATCCTTATTAACTTTCATATTCTGTAATTTAATGCTTTGTATTTGGGCGCTTGGCCCGAAAGGCTGTGTCACGTCGTTGAAAGACATTTTTACAAATGGTTTTTTTAAAAGTGCCATATCCATATCTGCAGGCCGCTCTGCGAGTGCAAGCTCTTGTATTTCCTCTTGTATTTTTCCCTTTTCAATATCAAATATGTTTGAAATGTACATCCCTCGTACAAGTTTTGATCGCATATCTATTATTTGGCCTAGACTTTTGCCTGCCCATAGTTCTGGGGATCCTAACAGGGAAGTATCTCCAAATTCAGATGGTAACATTGGGCCTATATAAACTTTAGGATATCCAAATGATCCTATAAATATATCAGTAGGTGATGAACCATATATTTCTAGTTTACTCATATTTTTCGCGATATTTTTTGCATAGTAATAGCTTAATAGCCGCGAATTTTTCATGCGTTTGTATGCCTCTTGCGAGCGTCTTATACTAAAATTCTGTTTGCTGTCTGTTGATATGTTCTCCATCGCCTGCACCGCAATTTATAATTTAATTAAATTTTAAAAATAAATAAGTTGCCATATAAATTAATAAACATAAATTAAATTAGAAGATGAATTATATGTTAAAAACAAAAATAATAGTTACAAATGGTCCTTCTCTGAAATCTGCCAAGGTTCTTAGGTATATTGTTAAAAATAGTGACGTAATAAGATTTAATTTTTCACATGCAAAAGAGCCTGAAATACTTGATACAATAAAAAAAATAAAGAAAGTTTCATCAGAATTGAAAAAAGATATTGCAATTCTTGGAGACCTCTCAGGCCCAAAGATAAGAATAAAAAGTTTAAGTGGATTTGACCATGTAGAAAAAGGAGATGAAGTAAATATTTTATATAGCAAGAAAGAAGCTCATAGCAACGCAGTAAGCGAAAAAAATATATATTTAGATTATAAGCTTTCAGACAATATAAAAAAGAATAACATAATATTTTATGGAGATGGCGAATTAAAATTCATAGTGAAGGGCGTTTATGATGATAAGATAGTTGCAAAGGCAATGAATAACTCTACTGTCAAGATAGAGAAGGGTATAAATGTTTTCGGATCAAAAGTAAATCTTGCACCGCCCACTGCAGCAGACTTAAGATTCTTGAAATTTGCTGTTAAACATGATTTTGATTTTATTGCAGTTTCATTTGTAAAGTCCCCTGAAAATATCAAAAAGATAAGAAGGATAACAAAGGGCATAGATATAATATCTAAAATAGAGACTAGGGAGGCAGTCGACAATATTGATGGGATAATTAAGGAATCTGATGGCATAATGGTTGCAAGAGGCGATTTGGGCCTGCATGTCGGGATTGAAAAATTACCAATAGTGCAGCAATATCTCCTAAAAAAATGCAGCGAATACCGCAAACCAATAATAATAGCTACCCAGTTGCTTAGCAGCATGAAGGACAATCCATTCCCTACAAGGGCAGAAGCTAATGATATTGCAAACAATATCCTTGACAAAGCAGATTGCGTTATGCTGAGTAATGAGACTGCTGTAGGCGATTACCCTATAGAAACAGTTGACACGCTGAAAAAAATAATAAGTAATGCTGAAAGCTTCATTAAAAATGAAAGTGATATCAACAGAAAGGAACTCGGAATAAATTCAATAAAGGTAAATAAGGTAAATATAGCAATTAGCGTTGCGGCAGTAGATATTGCAGGAAAATTTAAGACAGATTGTATATTTGCTCCTACTCAAACAGGTGCTACAGCCAAAATACTATCCTCATTGAAATCGCAGTCAGACATAATCGCACTGACAAACTCTGAAAAAGTGAGGAAAAGACTTAAGCTATGGTATGGAGTAAGGACTGTGCATATAAATAAGTATGAAACAACAAATCAGATGATAGAAAACGTTAAAGAAATTGCAAAAAAAGAAAGGATAAGCAGATTTATTATTGTATCAGGTACGCCTAATAAATTAGGAACTACTGATACGCTAAAATATATTGAAATGGAAAAAAATAAAAATTAATAAAAATAAAAAACAATAAATGCAGCTATGACGCTGCAATTGCAATCTATACTTATTTGCTTATCCCGACAATAATGGTTTCAGAAACGCTCTTTACTCTTGTATAGTTCACACTGTTTTTGTTTATCATATCTGGCGTCTTTTCGCTTCTTATAATATTGTCTATCTTGGTCAATAGCAGACTGTGCACTGCGCCATGTTCAAAATCAATAATCATGTCTTCGACCTTTCCAAGAATCTTTCCTGTTGTTGTTATTATTTCCTTGCCATATAAATCTGATAATAATACTGCCATATAACCACTATTTTATATAATTCTCTGGTTAGATTTAAATACTTTATTGAATTTTAAGCAACAGTCTAAGAATCATACCTAATTCAATAACAGTATTTTTTTTGTACTTTTAGCTTTGAATATCTGTTATTTATCTTATTCTTTTTATCCTTTTTGAGGCAAATATTCTTACTATGTATTCACTTAGCTCATTAAAAAATTCCTTTTCATTTGTCTTTAATTGATGTAACTCCTGTTCTTCAAATAATTCTTTATGGGATAAAACAAGATATTGTAGGTATTCTGGAGTAAGATGATAACTCCTTCCACCGCAGTTTTTGCATTCATATATAGGCGCTATCGGAACCTGATTTTTTTCAATGTGGATTTCCCTTACAAGATTATCAGAGTCGCAATGGGGGCATTGTTTTTTAAGCTTTATTTCTTCAAATGTTCTTTCTAATTTGTCTATTTTTTCAGGTAATAAATTTAAGAATTCTGATAAAGCAGATTCAAGGTCACTACCTTGCAAAATAGATATGCGCATAACTGCGCCATCGCAATCAAATATTGTTTCTAGAATTTTATTATTTACAACCTCAAATAGCTTTATCCTCTTATCTGCACCATCGTTATACTCTACCTTAAGTTTTTCTGCCTGCCTAGACAATAACACCTGAATTTAATCACCAGACTCAAATAAATAAGCTTCAATATCCTCTTTAAGTATCGTCTCCCTATTTTTTTTCTTCGCCCTTTCTACAGCATATTTTGAGATTATCTTTGCTTTTTTTTCAAGTATATCTATAATCTCATCAATCGCATTTTCACTTAAAGTAATATCTTTTTTGTTGGCAACCAGTTTTTTTATTGATTCCTTAGATATTATTTTTTTCTCAGTACTCAAGATCATCATCACTAATCAGATAAAAGTCTCATCACAAGATAATATTTGCATATAGAAATATAATAATATTGCCTAAAAACCAGCAGGCTAAATTTAATAATTTTGGCAAACTCTATATGTGGCTGCCAAAATACGGGTCCGGCGGGATTTTCATAATTTTGGTATTAATTTTTCCAAAACAATATTTTGAACCCGCGACCTTTAGCTTAGAAGGCTATTGCTCTATCCAAGCTGAGCTACGGACCCAGGCATTAGTATTATTTATTACTTGCGCAAAGAATTTAAATTGCTCTTGTTTTTAGTATTAAAAAATATTTTTGTATTTGCTGTAATTATTTGCGCGGCTCTTTCAAAGTCAATTCCCTTTATTTCAGAAACCATTTTAATTGCATTCTCTACGTAAATTGGGCTTTTGCTTGCTGCAGGGGCGTCACTTTCAACCATTATATTTGAAATTGGCAGCTCTTTTATTACCTGCATTCTTCTTGCTGAAGGCTGTGGTGGTACTGAGATCATATAATTATTCTTTTTTATATAGTCTATATCCTGCAAGCTGCCTTCAAAGAAATGGAAATGCACTTTTTTCATCTTTTTTGCCTCTAAAATTGACATTACTTCTTTTATAGAATTCCTAGAATGTATAGACACTGGTAAATTAGTATCTGCAGCCAGATCAAGCATTTTTTCAAATATCCTTATCTGTTTTTGTTTTTTTGAATCATTTTCTGCGATAATAAAATCAAGCCCTATTTCGCCTATTGCGACAATCCTGCTAAGATTATCTTTTGCTAGTTTTATGTTGAAATTTAATTCATCATCACTGATTATAAGTGCAAATTGTGGATCTACCCCTAAGGTAGGAAAAATATTCTTATTATCACTTATATTAAGAGTTTCAAGATTCGACTTTGTATCAATGCCATTTGTAATTAATGTTCTCACACCGTATGAAATGAACTCTGCAAAGCTTTTGTGTTCTATTAAGTCTAGATGGCAGTGTGCATCTGCCATTTCTGTTTTTTGTTTTTTGAGTTCCTGATTTCTCAATATCTCTTTTTGCATGTTTAAAATTCAAATTTAATATATTTAATATTTTTGTTATTTAACTCTTATAAGAGTTGTTAACCAAATAAGCAGAAATTTTATAATTTATAGGCAAGAATTGTGCAAATTGATACTATAAACTATAATTTGTTATTGTGCTTCCGTCGAATTTACCAAAACTAATATATATTTTTTTCTTATTAATAACAATATATATTTTTGTTTTTGTATATTCCCCTGTATCCCTATGGTACTCTGTATCTAGGAATGGCTTTGTAGTTGTTGAAAATTGCAGTAGCAGGAGAATTTTGCCTAAAATAGGGCACTAATTTTTGAAGGATTTAAGATTAGACTTAGCAAAAGGTGATAGTAATGGAAAAATTTAGAAATAGGGCAGCTGACAGAAAGCTTCTTCTTGCAGTTTTAAATGGCAATATTGATGATGCAATAAGTGCGCTTAATGAAGGTGCATATTTGTATTCAAGGTATAGGAACAATGATACAATATTGCATATGGCTGTAAAGAAATGTGACCCTGATATGGTAAAATTTATAAATGATCATGCAGATTTGCGACACCTAAAAAATAGCAAGGGTAGGACACCCTATCAAGAGTCTATATATCTGGATCATAAAAAGAACAATGCAAAAGACATTTGCGAAATAGAGAAATTAGTTTTTTATAAATTCCTTAGAATTAGTAAAATGTAATTATAATGCAGCAAGGTGGCATATGAATGAGAATAAACATCAAAGCTATTCCTAATGCAAAGTCTGTTTCTATATCAGCAAATGGCGAAGCAGATTATTCCATCCGTATAGATGCACCTGCTCATGAAGGTAAGGCAAATAAAAGGCTTATCGAAATATTATCGGACTACTTCAAAATCCCTAAATCTCACGTAAAGATTATAAAAGGTGCATCAGCAAAAAGCAAAGTGGTTGAAATTGACATATAATATTGATGACTTAGATTGCTTGTTACGCAATGTTCTAAATAAGATATATTGCAAATGTTTTTATACGTTTTACTTATTAATATTTAACATATAATCCTATTGCAGAACACTTGCGCTCTCTGTGTAAGCATGTTCAGCATGAATTTAATAAAGGATAAAATAAAGGATAAA
>JAJYYU010000013.1 GCA_021800515.1 Microcaldota archaeon | reverse complement strand
GCTAAAGTATTTAATGAGTATTGGAACTTTGCTGGAACAACATTACCTTCAACTTTATCTGCTAATAATACTGGTGCGGGATATTACACTATTAATAATGGTATTACTATATCTTCTATTACTACAGGTCATGGTTGGATGGATATTCAATCCATTCAAACATTTAATCCTCAAACAGAAGTTATTGATGGAGAGGGTAATATAATTTATACCTCATCAACATCTAAGTATCATGGGGGATTAGTTGGATATGGTACTACTAATCCTAATGGAGATGCTAGTGCGGGAAATATAGGTTTTGGAATATTGGGAAGTAATTCTGTTGTAATAGGTTGTTGGAATTTGACTTCTCCTATTAATATAAATCTTCTAGATAATTATATAAGTGGTACAAATATAATTTCTTCAGCATATGCAACTTCAGCAGAAAGTTTTGGATCTGTAAATTATAATTCATTTATTTCAAATACTGGACCCCCTTCAAATCAAAATCTTTTTAGTTCTAGCACATCTTTAAATGCAATAATAAGTGCTATATTGGCTTCATCTTCATCTCCTCCTAGTATTTTTGAACAATGGGTACGCATTCGTATACTTCAACCCAACGGCGTCATGCCCAGCATAACATTTGGAAGCGTGTCATAGACTCTATAATTTTTAGTAAATATTTTTTGCATATTTTTTTATTTATGTGCTTGCTATGTGAATGAAACATTGCTGTCTATTATCTCTATTGTTATTTTTTTTCTTGCACTTATTGATTCGCTGAATATTGCTCTTTTATTTTTGTTAAGGAACTGAAAAGTATATTTTCTGCCAATAATAAGCTCCTGTTTGCATTCATTGCTTCCGCTGTGCAGTTCTTGCTCTGCAATCTCATCCCCAAGATAACTTATCCTTAAAAATAATATTTCTTTTTTCTCTGCTTTTATATTCTGCTTTTTTTCTGATTCTGTATGCTGCGGTTTTGTATCCTGCTTTATGATTGACAAAGTGCATATGCTCTTTTCTGCAAATCGTATACCAATTTTATCGAGATGATGTGTAATTGCATTTATACTAGCATCATAATTTTCCTTGTTATTATCCGCATCATTATACTCATTAGTTTCAATGAATATGGTGTCATTTGATATTTTCTTTCCATTTTCCTTTGTTATGTAATTGAATGCACCTATTCTTGAATCAAGGTGCTTCAGCTTTGAAACTATTTCATCATCTTCTGAAAATGTAAATACAAGGTCCTCTGCAGCAATCTTTGCAATGTCAGGTGATTGCTTTAGGTACAGCTTTAGTTGGCATAATCTCCTTATTTCTGGATCTATATTGTTTATGTTATGTGTGAGAAGCATCAGTCCTACACCTCTTTTTCTAAAATCCTGAATCCTGAATTTGAGATCTTTAACTGCTGCAGACTCTTTTAGTCTACTCTTTTCAAATATGAGCTGCGCCTCCTCAAGGCATATTAAAAACCTGAGGTCATTGTCACCTTTTGTGTTAAACAGTGTTATAGCGGAATATGCATTGTTAAGTATCAATGCATACATATATGCTTTATCACTGTTGCTTACATTTGATAAGTCAAACACAACTCCTTCACTGAACAGCTCTTCGAGCGCTATCCCCTTTCTTGTGGAGTATTCTGGCCTGTTGAGTATATTTCTTAGGTTTTCAAGTGATGATTTTATGTTCTCTCCATGCTTTGTGTATTGCACACCTATATTATTGCTTTTTGCGTGGAATTTTATTATGGAGCGCTCAATTTCATTGTATACGTCTACAGGTTCAGGATTTCTTGTTTTTTTGTATATTTGCCTGAATGCATTTATCATGCATTTCTCCATAGGATTTTCATAAGGTCCTGATTTTGATGCAGAAGACAGTATCATTGCAAGATCAGAATAAAACCTCTCAATGTCAACACCTTCAGGGCACCTGAAGAAGTTTATTGGGATTCGGTCACTGAAGGGCTGTATCAGATTCATTTTATGGCTTAGCGCAAATTCGTTCCATTCATCTGTAGGTGATATTATTACTATGCCTGTTTTATTTACCTGTTTGAAGTCCCTGTCAAAAATCACATAGTTTATAATGCTTTTTGCCTCGCTCGTTTTTCCGCTTCCAGGAAGACCAGAAAGTATAAAACCAAGATTCATTGATGTTATATCTATACTTATGATATTGTCTGTCTTTTGCGCGCCATTTTTCATATAAGTTCCTATGGCTACATTCCCTGAGCATTCTGGGAATGCACTGGGTATCACATAGCTTAGCCCTGCCCTGCCGTAGAGGTTAAACAGGTTCTTTGAATAGTCTGTGCCAAATGCAAGTCCTGGCAGCAGAGATGCACTGGCAACAGCATCCTCAATGCCTTTGCATTCAATTTCCTGCTTATCAAGTATTAAAAACCTTGAGGAGAGATATTCCTTGATGTCTGTACCATTGTCTGAAATAAAAAATATTTTGTGCTTTATGCCATTGCTTAGCGTTGCACTATTTATTGATTCCAGTGCATTGGTTAAAAGCATATGTTCATCCAGATCCTCAAACCTATCACTATGGGAGGATTTTGTGGCTGATCTATTCAAGAATCCACTGTTTACTGATATTGTCTGCTTAAGCGTTTTTTTGCTAAGAATACTTTCAAGATATTTTTTCGATTTCTCCAATTCTTTTTCGCTTGCAGGCAGAAACAGCACTGCAAAAAAACCAGAATTAAGCCCGATGCTGAATATATCTGACAGAAACTGCTTGTAGATTGAATCAGGTTTCCTATATGCGGAAAATATATGCATTCTGCTTGCATTTATTATTTCTTTATCACATATGGACAGTTCAAGCCCAGGCACAGCTTTCATTATCTCATTGCTTTTCTGTGTTGAAATTTTTTCATCAAATCCAATATACATTCGCATGTCATTGAATCTGTATATAAGCGCAAATACATTATTGCCTATAGTTTCCATTATAAGGTCTTTGTTGATCTCGTTGTTTGGTATCCTTACTATTTTTGATATTCTAATTGCGAATGTATGATCCTTATTATTTATGTTATTGAAAAGCATTGAATCACATGGCTATTAAGAGTATGGCACCTGCTGTTGCTATTATAATAAAATTAATAACAATGGCTGTCCTTATCCTGCGGTTAATGCTAGATGCATTGCCAATGTCTACTACTGTTCTTAATATAATAATGCTGCAGATTATCGCCATGCTGATGCCTATCACTGAACTTAGGTTTATTGCAAGGTATTTTTGAGGCTCTAAAACTAAAATAATAAGCGCGGTACAGGATAGTAGAAAAACTGCAGCGATAAAACCTTTATTATTTGCCTTTCCATAGAAATACAGTGCTTTATTCATTAACTCACCTTATTCCTACTGCAAATACAATAGCTAAAATGCTTGCAATGAATAAAAATAATGCAGAATAGGCTATGTTTGTGCCTATTTCATTTTCTATTCTATTCCATTTTATATAACTCATGCTGATTATGATATTGCTTATGCATGAAACCACTATGCATATATATAACCCATATCTTGCAAATGGCCAGATAATATTTAACATTTATACACACCTACATGGCCTGAAAGCTCTAGAAATAGGTACATTGCGCTGTTTTTAGAAAATAAGAACCTCTTGCAGTCCATCTCATTGCCAAATTCAATTATCCTGACAGCGCCTCTGCGCTTATTTTTTAATATATCCCTAATGCTTAGGTCTGATGTAAGAAGCATATTGTTTGATTTCAAAATATCAGTGCCGCATAGCAATCCACCTTTGTTAAGAAATGCATCGTAGACAATCCCTGCTGCAATCTGTTCTGCTGGTTTTTCACCAATACTTACAAAGTCTTTATAACAAAATATTTCTGCTTTAGCTTCAGCTATGTTGAAAAAATAATCAAATTCAGATTTGTCTATATCCTTGTCATAAATATCTATGTTCTGGCACATATTCTTGATTATTTCATTGCGTTTTGCACATATATTTTTAGCAGGTTTGTCTGCATTTGCGCTTCTGGCTGCCTCATGCAAAATTTCTATCCATTCGCAGAATTTTTTTGAAATGGCTGTAGTGCAGTTACTATTAGCTTGGTCTATTTTCATAATTATTCTTTTTCTTGCAGCAATAGAATTTCCAAGTCTTATCAAAACTAAAAATAACATCGCGCCTATAAAGAGATAAGCAATCGCGCTAAGGTTGCCTAAATAAAATAAGGATACTTCAGCCTCCGAGTTTCCATTGTACACCTTAATATTGTTTTTGCCTATAGTTAATGGCACATAAAATGAAACTCCTCCAGTTTTATTTGTCATTGTGTCAAGATGCTGCGGTATCTTGCCTATCATTATTTGGATAGGCAGGTCTTCAGCAGATGTTCCATTTACAGTAATTTTTAGCTTAATAAAATTGTTCTGAATTTCTGTTACTGATGCGCAGGTCGTGCTGCATTTATATGATATATTACTCATGATGTAGGCTGCACCAGTTGTTGATGCAACCAATAAAGTTATAAGCAGAGCATTGTATATTATCCTATTATCCATCGATCCCACCGCTGTATATTATTTCAATAGACTCTAATGCAAGCTGCTTGTCAATGCCATATTCTTCCATTAAATCGATAAGCTCTTTTCTAGAGCTAATGCCTTCATGCATTGTCTTTTCGATTATGTTTATGCAGAATTTTTTGCATAACTCGAGCTTGCGCTCAACCCCTTTCAGGTTATTTTTTAAATGCTGTATTTCCTTTGAAAGAAATAGGTTAATGCCTGCGGTATTTTCTATTACCTCTTTATGATGCTTGCGCTCACTTTCATATTCTGTGTTGTCCTGCCTCAATAATTTTGACGAAGCTTCATACAAAGCCTTCGCTATGTAAGGGTAAATAGTGTCAAGTGATAAGATGTAAAATTTATCAATGCTTGCAAGAATTGAAATAAACATGAGGAGGTTTCTGCTATAAGTATACTTGTCAGGTCGATCAAAATAGAATCTGTACAGCACTTTGCCTGCTGAGAACTCTATTTCACTTTTTTGGATTGGCACTATACTCTGCAAATCTTTTTTTTCCATTATAGTGTACAAAAGTTTTGTACCATATGAAACAAGGATCAATGCTGAGAAAGGCTTTAAAAAATCCTTAAGTTCATTAAGGCTCTTACCTTCCTTTAATTTTGCATCCACTGCAAATGTGGATGAAAATGCAAGTCCTGAAGCCTGTATACTTTCTGGCATTTTTTCACTTCTTGTTTTATTCTTTTATTTCAATACTTGTTTTGCTTATCCTTCCATATGCTTCAATGATCACAGCATCATTGATTCCCATCTTTTTTAAATAGGACACTATTTCAGCCCTGCTTATGCCAAGGGATGCCAGAAACTGCAGGAATGCGGCTATTTCTATGTTATTCTCATTTTCTTCAACAAAGTTCGTAATCCTCAGCATTGCCTCATTTCCTATTCCTATATTCCTTGTTGCTAATTCAAACTTTTCATTTGAAATTTCAAGCTCCATTTTATCACCAATATAAATCCTGTGAGAATATATGGGCAGTCCGTCTATCTTTTTTATGAAAAACCTTTTCAGCCTGTTGTTCTCGTTTTTGAATGAAAGATATACAAAGCATTCCCCTATGTCTAGATTTGGCATGCGCAATATCTGCTCTCTACTTGCAATACCTGTGTTCTCAAGAATCCTAAAATCATCCATGTTCTGCACTTTGAATACCAGCACGCATGAGGAATTGGACAGGATAACATTATTAATGTCACTGACAAGTTGGCTTGCCACAATAATCCCAAACCCATATTTTCTCCCTTCCCTAAAAAGTCTTGACAGATAAATATTTTCTACTGATTTCCATGCTTCATCAAGTATAATGAACTTATTGGCCTTCTGGTTTATGCCTTCTTTATTCAATGATTCTGAGATTAGCCTTACAAAGATATATGAGATAAAATTTTTTTCGACATCGCTTTCAATTCCTGAAAGGTCGATGCTTGTTGCACCTTTAAATAGTGAGGATATTGTAAAAGAAGTCGCATCTGCAAAAACAGCAGATCCTGCAAGCCTTCCAAGTTTTAGCTTAAGCTGTGGCCAATCTCTTCCAACTCTGTCTGCAATAGCCCTGAGGTTTACTTTTTCAGCATTGTTAATTGCATCTGATATTGCATTATGCAATGTTGCTGCCTCATCCTTTGCAATTTTTGTATAAGATTCTATTATTTCAAGGACAGAGTCAATTGCTTTATCCTGGCTATAATCTAGAAATTCAAAAAGATTTATTTTAAAGTCCTTGCCAAGCCTGAAAATCCTGCCTCCTATATCTTGCACAGCGCTGCGGTATTCCCCATTGAAATCCAAAATAAGCATATCTGGCTCTGAGTATATGCTGTTTCTTATTATGAAGTTTTTCAGCATGAATGTCTTTCCTGACCCTGTCATGCCTATTACTGCAATATGCGGGCTCGTCAAAGCAGAGATATCAAGGAAGAATGGGAGGCCGTATACCAGAGTCTTGCCTAGGTATACGCCTGCTGATGATTCTTCTATTGTCTTAATATCAGGTTCTGACATCTGTTTCATATATATTTTTTCTATGACTCTCTTTGAATTTGACATCTGCCTAAGATCCATTAAAACACCATTTCAGAGTCAAGCTCTAGCAGTCTGAGCAGGCGGTCCCCTGAAAGAATCTCAGAGTCAGAGCAAAAAAGAGCATTGAACTGGTTTGTAATATTTCTTATGTTATGCTTTGACTGCTCCTCAGCCATGAACCTGCTTTCGGATATTCCAGAAGTCATGATATAATATGCAAGGTTTAGAGGCACCATGCCAGAAGTTATGCTGTTTATATCATGTTCTATTGCTTCAGCATGCTTTTTGAGCATGTCTATTTTCATGCCGTGACCTTTGCCAGGCTCCTTCTCAAGCCTTGATATTGCAATGCGCTTTGAGTAAAGCTTTGTCCTAAGCTTGTCAAGGATTTTTTTAACGTCAACCCTCTCGATATGTATTATTATTTTGAAAGGCGCATTCAGGTTTGATATGATATTTTCTAGATTTGCTTTTTCAATATTTCTATCCCCAAGCCGAATCAGTGCAGCAGATGTTGCTGTAAATACCCTGCCTCTCTTCCGTATAGCGCTAAGCCTGTCATTGTTTAATTCATATCCATTGAAGATTTGGATCATATTAGTATGCTTGAATATTACAGACTCAATGATGTCCCATGTTTTAAAGATGATAAAGCCTATAAAAGCAAGCACTCCTGTGGCAGCAATAAGCAGTGCATTGAGCGAGAATATGCCGAACGCAAGGCATGAAAGCTCGCATGCTATTGTAGTATATGCAACCATCCTTTCTCTATTGCTCCTCATTGCTGCATCCATAAAATCATCAGAAAATATCAAACCTACCAAGGCTGATTTCAGATCCAAGGATCCTTGCCATCTCTCTTATTGATATAATGGTAAGCATCACGCTTAACGCAGGAAGGAAGAAAACCTCTACTATTATCAATGCAATTTCACTTATTATGCTGTTTACCACACTCCAGAAGTAGCTTGAAAATCCCGATATTGCATGGTCAATTGATGACACAAATCCCTGCGATGTGGAGTTTGTTGCACTGCCAGCGCTGGTGAGGATGCTGTTTTTAAGCTGTGATGTGCTTTGAGCAAGCCCTGCAAGACCAGTGCCAGATGTGTAAGAAAATATAAGTTGTGCATTTAAAAGATAGGTCAAAGGGAATACGCAGAAAAGGCCTATCGAAAGGGCTATTATAGCTCCACCAAGCTTTCGTGTAAAATAAAATGTTCTGAGTACAATCCCTATGGGAAGAAGTATTGTTATCGAGGTTATACCAGCAAACTTCAGCAGTGCGGCCTGAACCTCAATGCTGAGCATTGAAAATACAATTGTTGTAATTATATTACCAAGCACGCTAAGCAATGGTGTGAATATCGCAGATAGGCTGATCCCTATTATAAAATTAAATTTTAGCGAAGAGATCAGTGCGATTGCAACATATATAGAGGACACAGCAGCAAGCATCCCGCTTATTTGTGTGAACAGGGAGGCAAAATGCATGCTGTTTACTGTAAACCCATTTATTCCGGTAAGAAAGTTATATGCAAAGCAGATTGCATAATTATATGTTTCAAATCCTGCGCATGACAGGCTTGTCGATGATTTAAGGACAATGCTATTTATTATTTGTGTTATAAGCCCGTTTTTGCTGAAAATGGCGACCAAGCTCAAAACTATCGCGCCATTCACAAAAGACTGGAACAATTCCGATTTCCCAAACTCCTTAAGGCTTTTTTCATTCATTGCTATGCCTAAACCCAAAATTATTCCTGCTATGCTAATCATTATGGCGATTATGCTCAATGCTATATAATAACTTCCGAATGTCACTTTATCTCCGAGCCTGTTTAGCTTATATTAGATATTGAATTGACTGTGAAATTGCTGAGCAAATGTGTTGATGCATTGGCAAAAGATGTAGAAGCCACGCTAAGCACTGCGACAACAACAGCGCCTATTATTATATTAATTGCAGTTGTATGAAAGTTTGCTTTCTTGTCAGGAGGCATTAATTGCCCTATAGCATAGAATATCCCTGCAACTATGAATAGGATTGCGCTAAGCGCAGGTCCGACCTGGTTAAGCACAAATTTTATATAGCTGAGCTGGCCTAAAATTGTGAACTGCGCAGCTGCATGCGCACTGCCTATTGAAAGAAAAACAACAAGAATTGGAAATAATGTATATTTCAGCAATCCAAAATATCCCTCTATTGGTTTTTTTCTGTTTTCAGATTTCTCCATTGTATCCCTAATATATTTATTTAGATATCAAAATATTTACTTTAATAAATGAATATTTACATAGATAAATATTTAAGTATTTTGGTAAATTAGTAAATGTAAATATAAATATAGCGCAACAGTGATATTCTTATCCAAGAAAAAGCAGGAAGGAGGCAGTATACAATCCAAAAGAGAGTTTTGGGCGAATGAGAATGATATTTTATGTTAAGTCTGCCTTCAAGAATTATTACAAGATAAACGAAAGGATGGAAAGTTGGTAAGCTGCAAATAAAATACGTAATATTTATAAGCCTTAAGGCATTATGAGATAAAATTATATTAATCTTGCCTGCTAATAATAAAGCAGCAATGCCTTCATTTTAATGCAGGAGTGGCAGAGTCTGGTCAAATGCGACGGGTTTAGGGCCCGTTTCCTTTAGTGGATGCGTGAGTTCAAATCTCACCCCCTGCAAATCCAATATTTTATTTTTATCTTTCTCTTAAGAAATATATTACCTAAGATTTAATAAATTGCAGACCATGCCGGCAATAACAAGTTATTTATATCATAAACAACGCTAAATGGATAGGTTGATTGAGATGAATAAAATTAAAGAAAATAAAGTAACATACATTAAAAATTTCCAGAGGAAAGGCCTGACATATGGAAGTACAAGGCGTCTTGCGCAGCAATGGGGCTGTACTCAATTCGATGTAATCGAAAAAATAATGAAGATTACAGGCATATCCTCATTCGAAGAAATAGATAAAATGTTAAGCTCAGCAAAAAGAAAAAATTCAAAAGTTGCAAATAGCTCATTTATTAGATAATAAATAAGGTTACATTACTATTGTTTTTTATCTATAATGCGCTGCTTTTATCTACTGCTATATTATTGCTAACATTAGCCTATTCTATTTGTCAGGTTGAATACGCCGTTTAATATATGTATTGTATTTGAAACAGTGTAGTTTACTGTAAGATTATAAGAATTGATGGGGAGTATTTCAGGGCTTATTCCTTTACAAGACATGGAGAGTATTACAGAATTAAATGGCGCAATCGTCCTATTAATGCTCTCATTTGCCTCAAGCCCGGGATTATAGCAGTCAACGGTGTTGATTTTTATTGCATTTGCAAGGTTGTTTGAAAATGCAAGCTGTGCAGATGAATTCAAGTAGTTGAAATTGTAATAGCTGCAGCTTATTGCATTTGAATCTAATGCGCAGGTATTTGTGCTTTTCCATTTAAGTCCTGTTTCATTAAATTTCAATGCATTGATGAGATCCTGTGCATTCTGAGATGCCAAAAGGGATATATTGTTGTTCACTATTGAATATATGCTGAATGTGTAATTCTTTGTAAATTCTGTGCTATTTATTATTGTGAAATTGAATGTTTTGTCATTCGGCTCAATGAAATAGCTGCATATGTGCGAGTTATTGATATTGAATAATATCCCATTACAGGTATTGTTGAATTTACTCAAAGGCGCATTATTTTTACCTATATAACTAGCAAATGTACCAAATCTGCTGTCAAAAATATTAAAAAATCCGAAAGAAGAATTACTATATATACTGATTTTTCCTATGCTAGAAGTATTTGTATATACAAGCTTCCCATTATTTTTGTTGAATACAGTGTTATTGAAAGATTTTATTATAGAATTATATCCATACGTATCGTATGTATTTCCAATTATAGATGCGCATGTTGATGAGCTTGCTGAATTGTTGTCATACCCTATTATCTTTGTCCAGCCCTCATTATAAAACAGGCAGAGGCTTGTAGAATTGCTTATCTTTGCAATGCTTACACCTCTTGAATAATTTTTTATACTTACTTGAGGGAAGGTACCAAGTACTACGTTGATGAATTTAGGGTTTATATTGCCTGCAAGCCATGCAGAATATGCGCTTGTATTGTTATTATATTCTGCATAAAGTCCATCCATCAATGCGATGTGCCTTGATAAATCGTAGACTGTGACTGCTAATGTATTTGAGGAAAATACAATATTGTTGAAAAAACTCGGTGAGCTGAATTTTGTTGCTGTAAATGGCACTGCTGACACTCCCTGCCTATAAATTGAGAATGTTTCCATGTATTTTATATTATTTGTTGGTATTGATGATGGGACTTCTGGCGCCTGCGGCGTATTTACAGTAAATGTCATACTTTGTTTTGTTACAGAATTATTTGTAAAATTCATTATCAATGCAGGATTTGCAATGACTTCAAAGTTATATATCCCGCTTGAATTATAAGTATAATTTATGCTTATTGAGGCTCCCTTATGGGCTGGCAATGATACATTATATGAGTTGATAAGGCTATGGTTAAGGTAAAATCCCACAGCCATATTTTTTATATATTCTGATCCTGTATTATTAAGTTGCACTGTAAAATGTGTTTCTTGGAAAGGATAAATAGTACTATTTGAGTTATTTGCATTGAGTAAGACATTCATGCTGTAAGCATGCTTTGCATTTGCAAATAACGCAGTGGCAGACAGTGCCAGTATAATAACAATTGCTATAATAATATATAGAAGTTTTGAGTATACGTTGATAAAATCACTTTCATAATCATATTTTTGTATTATCTCTAGAATAAAGTTGCAGTTACTATTACTTCTTAGGTTCATCTATAAAAATTTTTCTTTAAATTGTTTGCGTTTATTGCCTCCCTTTTAGTTCTTGCACCATTCTTTTTATATTTGTTTTAATAGGTTCAATCATGGTGTCGAAATAATTATCTATCCATGCATCAGAAGTAGAATGTGGATTATTGCTTCCTATTAAGGAATATTTTGCCTTTGAATTTTTAATTATCCTCATTTTCTTAAGCTGCAGTAGATGGTATCTAAGTGTTTTTTCATTTATAGGCTCCCATGCCTTATTTATATACTCGGTCATCTCGTGCACATCTGGATCCTTTTTTAATACAAACTGAAAATAAAGTAGAGAATCAAATACAGCGATTGCGCTCAGCCGTGATTCTTTTGGATTGACGATTCCCATAGAAAGAGCAAGCCATCGTATTATCGAACGCCGCGTTTCCATGCTTTCGCTAGTCAGCCTGAGCAGCCTGATAGTCATCTCATTTTCTATAAGTCTTGATTCATTGAGTTCCATTGTTACCCCAAATCCCATAAATTCATGAATTTGATAATAAAGATTAATCAACAAATTATTTAATATTTTCATTATAATAGTGTAATATCAAAACTATTGCAGTGAATTTATGACCAGCACTATAGTTTCTGTAAATATAGAGCCTTCTACACTTAAGGCATATTCTAAAAATGAGGCAGTGCTTAATATAACTGTAACCAGCCAAAATGATCAAGTATTATGGTGCGAATCTGAAATAAGCGTAAATTCTCCTCTCTCTCTATCCTTTGATTCCGAGCTCGCAAGAGGCAAGGTAAGAGTAGGCATTGTCGAGCCTAACCAAACAATCAGCAAAAAAATTAATATTTATACAAGGCCTAACAATTTTCCAGACGAATACGAAGTCAGTCTACTATTTTTTATATATGACAGGGATGGTGCAATATTTGAAAGGATAGAGCAAAAAGTGCCTGTTATATGCCAGGAAGCACAGGTGGAGAATGAAGAGCAGCAAAATGTAAAGAAATAAGCACTAATATAATATATTTTCTTAATATGAACGTTTACATGATAGGCAGGCATAAAAAAGAAAATATTTAAGCTTGCTTTTATAATATTATAATTATTATTCTAATACTTTTCCCAATATTATTTTCAGTGGTTTAAAGGATGATAAAATGGCTCTTGCAGATTTGCTTACTGAATCAAAAATATTCAAGAACAGGGAGCTATTTTCGCCCTATTTTGTTCCTAAGAAACTAATCTTTAGGGACAACGAAATAGATAGGATAGAAAAATCAATCGCGCCTTCATTGAATGGCCAAAGGGGAAGAAATCTTTTTATTTACGGTAAGACAGGGTCAGGAAAGACTTCCTGTGTTAAATATGTAATAGATGAGATAAAAAATATCCCTAACCTGAAGGTTGCAATCTCATATGTAAATTGCAGGATGTACAATTCCAGATTCAAAGTAATAAACAAGGTCATATCAGAGTATCTACCAACATATGCGAAGAGGGGGTATGGCATAACAGATCTTTATGAGAAGATGACAAGATGGATAGAGGAGGATGGTAAGATATTTATAATTGCGCTTGACGAGCTAGATATGGTCAAGGATCTAGATGATCTTATTTACACTCTCACAAGGATAAATACAGAGCTGAAAGCCGGCGGAGTGTCATTGATAGGGATATCCAACAAGATATCATTTAAGGAAAGCCTTGATCCAAGAAGTATTTCCTCCCTTAATGAGACTGAGCTTGTTTTTTCACCATATTACTCAGATGAACTTTATGCAATACTGAAGGATAGGGCTGATGCGGGATTTAAAGAGAATGTTATAACAGACGAAATACTTCGTTTCATTGCTGCTTCTGCAGCAAAGGAAGGAGGAGATGCAAGATTTTCGCTTAAGATACTCACAAAGGCTGCAGAGTTAAGTGAAGAGAAAAAGTTAGATAGAATTACATCAGACGATGTAGAACATGCAATAAAGCTTGCAGAGGAAGATATTGTGTATGATTTGATATTAACGCTTCCCGAACACCTTAAGCTTGTGCTTTACTCTATTGCTATACTTACACTGAGTGGCGGATCATATAAACCCCTGAATACAGGTTCTGAAAAATACCTTTTAAGCGGAGAAGTGTATTCAAGGTATAAGTCCCTTGCGGAAAGCATACACAAAGAGCCGAAGACTGAAAGATGGTATAGGAAGTATATAAATGAACTTAAAATGCAAGGCCTGATAATATCCTATGACTCAGGGAAGGGTATAAGGGGGCATACCAGGATTATAAAAATAATGTATCCTGCAAAGAAAATTTCAGATATACTTCAGAAGGAAATTTTTGGTATTTCAAAATAAGTGGTGGCTTTGGAATACTATGACATTGTTTTAAGTTCCTGTGCATATGATAAATATACTGAGAAGAAATTAGGGTTCAGTAAAATCTTTATAATAGACCCTGAACATGATAAAAACATTATTTATTCATCAGATAAAAGAGCCATGCATATGGTAAAGGATAATAGCGCAAGTGCGGTTATCTGCATTGACTATGAAATAGACAAAAAATTAGTGCAGCTTATGGGAAAGAACAATACTATTTTATGTATCCCTCTGCCTTCTGCTAAACAAAGGTTTGCTCTTTCAAAGGATCTTTACAGGCTGCAAAATCTATTTGCATATGCGCTGAAAAGCAAAGTCCGTACAACATTTATAAGCCTTGCCGCCTCGCAGGAATATATGTGTTCATATATGCAGTTGATAGAATTTGCAAAATTTGTAGGAGCTACTGAGGATTATGCAAGATTATGCATAAGCGAATTTACAGCAAGTGCATTCAACTTGGCGGAAAATGAAATGAAATAAAAATGCGATTTTATGAAGCAGAAAATAAGATATCTCCTTGTTGAATCAGGTGCGCCTATACTAAATACTAAGCAATTCCTATCAGACTTCCATGGTGAGATACTCAACATGATAGGCCTGGAATATTATAAGCTCAATTTAAAGGTTATGGCATTTATAAGTGAAAAAGCATTTATAATAAGGTGCGCAAATAGCTATCTCCCTCTCCTAATAGTTGCATTAACATTCATAAAGAGGCTAAGAGCTCAGCCAGCATACTTTTACACATTAAAATCTTCTGGTACTATGCTTGCCCTGAAGAAGCATGCTGCGGAAATAATAAACTAATGCTAGTTGCTACTCCTAGTTTTATTTCTAGCACTTCTGTGCATTTCTGCTTTTATCTATATCTATATCTTTATCTATAATTTCTAAGTCTGCATATATTCTTTCTATATCCTATTATTTGCAGTTTTTTGCATTGTATTATCAATTTTTCTCTCCAGTAATTTCAAGTACTGCATCAAGAAGCCCATGTGCATATGAGATGCATGAAAAAGAGGTATAAAGATCATTTTTTTCAAGATAAGAGTTTGCATCTGATGCATACATCTTTGAAAGTTCTACAACATGCTTTATTCTAATATTACTATTGAAGTCAATCTTATCTGTGTTCTTTATGTTTTCATTAAACATGCCAATATCCTTCCTAATCCTATTTTCAATATCCATTTAATCATCATATACCTTAGAGGAATACTTATAATTTTATTTCTATAATAAGACTATTATTTATGAATATATTTAATATTTAATATTCTATATTCCTATTATCATTAAATATGATTAAATTTTAATCAAATTTTTAATTATTTAAATTTAAAATTAATTATTTAAATAATTTAAATTAAATTTTAGTTTTACAAACTGATAAGATGATCAATTCTAAGTATGTACGGGACCATTTGCAGGATCTTAAGCATTCAATGGAGAAAAGAAAGTTAGATTACCCTTTGGATGAAATAATGGGATTTGACCAAAAATCCAGGGAATATAAAACTAAGATTCAAGACCTGCAGAAACAGAAGAATCAGATAAGCAAGGAAATAGCAGAAATGAAAAAACAAAGTAATGAAGGAGGATTAGAGGCATTGATTGAAAAGTCAGCGGAAATAAAGAATAAAATAGACCAAATCAATTCAGAGCTTCAGGCTTATGAAGCAAAAGTAGACTCATTGCTATGGAATCTGCCTAATACCCTGCATGAATCAGTACCATATGGGGAAAGCTCTGACGATAATGTTGAGATAAAGAGATGGATTCCGGAAGGAAAAACCATAAGCAGCAAAAAGACAGACTACAATGCAAAGACGCATGAGGACATACTTGTTGATCTTGATCTTTTGGATCTGCAAAAAGCTGCAAAAGTTACAGGTGCAAGATTTTATTATCTTAAGAATGACCTTGTGCTTCTCGAGCAGTCTCTTATAAGGTTTGCCCTTGATGAGATGAGCAGAAAAGGTTATAGCCTGATTCTGCCACCATATATGATAAGAAAAGAGTATTACAAAGGCGTTACAGCATTAGGTGATTTTGAGGAAGCGCTTTATTCAGTTGCTGATCCAAAGGAAATGCAAGCAAAAAAAGGACTTGAAGCTACTAATGAGGATTTATTTCTTATATCTACTTCTGAACATGCGATTGCAGCAATGCACAGTGATGATGTATTTTCTGGAAACAGGCTGCCTCTCAAGTATGTAGGAATAAGCCCTTGCTTTAGAAGGGAGGCAGGTTCTCATGGAAAGGACACTAAAGGCATATTCAGGGTTAAGCAATTCAACAAAGTAGAGCAGTTCATATTTTCAAGGCAGGAGGATTCCTGGAAATATTTTGATGAACTTCTTAAAAATTCAGAGTCTATTTATCAAAAACTCGGAATACCTTACAGGGCAGTAAGCATATGTACAGGGGACATAGGCGCAGTCGCAGCAAAGAAGATAGATCTTGAGGCATATATGCCGCTACAAGACACGTTTAGGGAAATCGTATCCTGCTCTAATTGCACAGATTGGCAGAGCACAAGGCTTAACATAAAGTACGATGAAGGCAATGAAAGAAAGCATGTGCATACGCTTAACTCTACAGCATTGGCTACTACTCGCACAATAGTAGCTATAGTCGAGAACTATCTCAACAGCGATGGGTCAATATCAGTGCCTGATGCTCTTGTCCCTTATTTCGGGAAGTCAAGGATAACCAAAAATGAAAAGCAATAGCAGTGTAAAATCGTAAATTCCTAGGAAGAGTTAGTAAAAATTTAACAACAGAATCTTAGAATTCTATAGGATGTAAGAAAACAGGGGAGACCGCAAAAATAGGAAAAAGCAGAATAAATAAAGGATAATGCATAATAAAAATAAGCATATATATAATAGCGAAAACAAAAAGAAATGCAATAATATAACTTTTTAAGTTTACAAAGAATTAAAAATAATTAAAAATAATTAAAATTAACTAAATCTGATTGGTCTTTATGAGTCTTAAAACACAGTATGAAATGAAAAAACAGCTGAAAAAGCTATCCTCAATACGCGGAAGTGGGACAGAACTTATCAGCGTGTACATACCTTCTACATTTGTAATAAGCGATGAAATAGGAAAGCTGAAAGATGAGCAGAGCCAGTGTGCTAACATAAAGTCAAAAACTACACGGCAGAATGTCATTGACGCGCTTGAGAAAATGATACAGTACATAAAGTTGTATAGGACGCCTCCTCAGAATGGCATGGCCATATTCTGCGGAAATATCTCCCCTGAACAATCAAGGACCGATATACAGCTCTTTATGATTACTCCTCCATATCCTATAAAAGTTAATATCTACAGGTGCGATTCCCAGTTCCTTCTTGACCCTCTCATTGCCATGATGGAATCGACTGATAATTATGTGCTGCTGGTAATGGATGGGAGGGAGGCAACAATTGCCCTTCTTAGTGGCACACATGTGCAGATGGAGAAAAAACTTAGGTCATTCGCGCATGCAAAAGTCAGGAAAGGAGGGCAGTCTGCGGCGCGATATGAACGTGCGATTTCAGAAAGCATCAATGATTTCTACAAAAGCATAGGCGACAGCATAAACGAGGTGTATGCAAAATATAATTTCAAGCTTAACGGCCTTATTGTCGGAGGGCCTGGTCCTACAAAGGAAAATTTTGTAAGGGCAAAGACCTTAAATTACCAGATAAAGGTAATAGGAGTTTTTGATACAGGATACACTGACGAGCATACAGGCATAAATGAACTCCTGGAGAAGGCCAAGGACATGCTTGCTGAGCAGGATGTAATCAAGGAAAAAAAGATTATAGACAGATTCTTAAACGAAGTTGCAAGCAATGGTCTTGCAGTGTTCGGATATGAAAAGGTAATGAACGTGCTTAGGAACAACAATGCAATGCATGTTATGATAAGTGAAGGCTTGGAACTGACGGAAGTAAAGTACAAATGCGGATCATGCAGTGTAGAGTTCACTGCAGTCGAGAAAGGGAATACAAGGCAGTCAAGGCATTCCTGTGGAGGAACTCTTGAAATATTATCACAGGAAGATGCTGTGGAAAAAGTTATATCTATAGCAGAAAGGCTTAACATAGACCTTACATTTATTTCATCTGAAACAAGTTATGGCAGGCAGTTCTTGCTAGGATTTGACGGAATTGCAGCAATGTTAAAGTATAAAAGCTGAAATGCGTTGCAAA
>JAJYYU010000049.1:1624-4373 GCA_021800515.1 Microcaldota archaeon | reverse complement strand
TTTAAACTTTTAGAAAAAGTTTAATCAAAATTTAAACTTTTAGAAAAAGTTTAATCAAAATGAACAATTCTTTTTAGCCTTTACTCCCGAAGATGTTTCTGCCCTCTGCCTGATAAAAATCTATAAGTTTTATTTTATCAAAAATCTGCAAATAAAGCAGTTATTTTATAAATTTTGCTTGCGATATTTATAGCATGGAAAGCAAAAGCATTTTAGTTGGCAGAGGCATTATGAAGCCGAAGGCGCAGTCTGCCATTGACTTTATGATTTCTTATGGCATAGCCCTGCTTGTACTTGCAGTTGTGCTTTATGTAGTTGCATCCCAAGGTTTTCTGTCTAATACATACCAGACTTCCCAATGCTCAACGACTTCACATATGTTCAACTGCATTGCGTACATGATAAAAGCTAACGGCTCTGTTTATATAATGTTCCAGAGCGAGCTTCCAGGTTATATTACAATTACAGGTGTTGCATGTTCAACTCAAACGAATTCCACTAACAGCGGGCCAAGATACGGCAATGTAAATGTGATAAGTCCATATTCCACAAATGGCATACAGTATTACCCTGCAAATTCTGTTACAATTACTGACTATGGTGGACAGAAAGTTCTTTTAAAGGCATACTGCTATGATGGCGCTTCGCCGCTTCCTGCAGCAGGTGCGCTTGGGCAGCCATTTACAGGATATGTGTGGATAAACTACACTTACTCGCAGTTGCCAAACTCATTCTCGCAAACAGAGGAAGTGCTAAGCTTCACTTCAAGAAGGGAATAAATGCAAGCAAATCAACTGCTGAACAAAAATACTAATCATAAAGGATGCAAGCTTACCCAAAAATTCAAGGCATCATGATCAATCTTTCAAAATCATAAAAATGTGTTGCAATGGATCAGATAATATGCATTACTGGCTTGCCTGGCAGTGGAAAGTCCCTTTCTGCAGAGATATTTAAGAAAAACGGATTCAGGGTTATTGAAATGAGCTCTGCAGTAAAGCATCTAATGGCAGAGCAGAAAATAAAAATAGACAACAAGAGCCTCAGGAATTTTTCAACTGAACTACGCAGAAAATACGGAAAAGAGATTGTTGCAAAACTCGTTTCAAAAAAAATATCCGCTTCTGCAGCGCGCAAGGCAAGAAAAATACTTATAAACGGAGTGAGGTCATTGCAGGAAATAAAATATTTCAGGAAAATATTTCCCCATATGATAGTCATAGCAATAACAAGCCCTGAGCAGACAAGGTATAAAAGGATTGCAAAAAGATCAAGGCCTGATGACATGCAGAGCTTCAAGGAGTTTATGTGGAGGGAGAAAAAAGAGATTTCATGGGGCCTGAAGAGCGCGATAGGAAATGCAGATGTAATAATTTCAAACAGCTCGACAAAGCAAGCCCTACGCACAAGCATCAAGAAATTTATATTAAGTCTTGACAGCATGCTGAAGAGCACTTAACGAATATTGGCTGATTGCGCTTGGCAGGTCTATTGTACATCCGTTATTTTTTTAGCGCATTGTTTGATACATATAAATGGTTCTTGGCAGCCTTAAATATTTAATATATATGTTCGAACTGCCCTCCTCATCCTTTATTCTGCGGAAATATAGGCTATTTTCCATGTCTGACACCATTGAGTTGCTACTGTTTGGATCTACATTAAAGAGATCATAATGTTCTTTCATCTTAACTTTGCTAAGCATATTTACAAAAGCGACGTCGTTTCTGTTACTTTCTGCATCCATATCAAGCCTTGCTGATGTATAAAGCTGCCCTTCCTGAATTCCAGGTGCAGGGCTGCCTTTCACAGAGTACTTTTCTGTCATCAACCCAGTCATGAACCCATTTTTATTGCTAAGCCCCTTTACACCTATAAATTCAGTAGCTGTTTCATTGGCGACTTTTAGCTTTAGGGTTTGTCCATGGGTAAGGTCATCAAGATTCATGACAATGCTTCCACCACTAATACGCATCTGTATTTCAAGCACGTCATTTTTTACCATGGCGTCCTTGAATTTGTAATACTTATCAAATATTGATTTTCCTTTTTTGTTCCAGATTTCAAGGAATGCACCGTACTTTGATCCGAAGTAATAATTTTTTCCCATGCATGAGATGCTCTCAGGAAACTTATAGCTTATTCCGAACTGGTACCATTCACCCGTGTTAGTGAGTCCATTAACCATTATTGCAGGGCCGTAATTTTTTGTATTCATCACATTTTTTCCGATCACAATTGTATAGTCAAGGATCTTTGTGTTCTTCTTATAAACAGTGAAATTTTGATAGTCAAATGCAAAAGCAGGAAGCAATTTTGTGTTTGTAAGCCCGTTTACTGCAATGCAGTATGCCTTATCTATTTCTTCTTTCTTTAGCTTGTTTCTGAGTATAAACCTGCTACTGTTACTCTGCGGTGCATGTTTTCTTTTATTTTTTATATTAAATATATTCATGGCTGGAGGGGTTGCGCAATATACTGTTTTTGTGGCCTCTGCATAGTTTCTTGTATTAGCTGTAATGCCATTAGCCATGCCTGCAGCTGTAGATTGCAGTGCAAGCCCTGCTGAAAGAAGTGCTATGCCTGCATACTTTTTCAGCGCAATGCCAATTGTTTTAGCAGCAAACCATTTTCGTTTGCCCTCATTATCCATATACCCCACAATTTATTTATTAAAATTTATTTATTAATATATAATATAGCTGCCTTTTTCCTATTTATGCTTTTCCTGACAAAACTTCTGCACCCC
>JAJYYU010000049.1:0-1524 GCA_021800515.1 Microcaldota archaeon | reverse complement strand
CCTAAGTTGAGATGCAATCATTGAACTTCTCGCTATCTCTATGTTTGTCAGCATATATTTTATCGTTTCTGTGTTCTCGGCTACTACCTCAAGTAAAGATTTTATTGATTCATCTACTCCTTGAATCACTTTAGAATCCTCTTTTTCATTGCTGTTTTTCATCAACTGCACTGAAAGTGTCTTTTGTAATAACTTAAGCCGTGCATCAAGGAACGTATCATAGTTATTATTTGTTATGGTTTTTATTATCCTGTCAAGACCTATGTCTTGTAGGAACATGTTCAAGTCTATTGCAGTATTAATAAGCCTATCAGTGTTTGCCTGCTTATGATCCATTTCAAATTCATGTTTGAATTCCTTGAAGTTTACTACAAAATCCTTAATTAAATTGGATCCTCTGGCACTTGCGCTAAAGTTATTTATTATATCCTCTGCTTCAATGTTTAATGCAATCCTTTGTTTATTTAGTATCAGATATGAGAAAATAAACTCTATCTTAGTATCTATTGCCTGCTCCCCTCCACTCAGTTGCTGTATTGACTTTCCAGTGCTTGTATTATTATATTTATATAATGCAGATGCAGCATCTTCATTATCGTCGTTTCTCAGCATGTTTTCATTTCCATATGAGAGATTATGGATTTCCTTAATTTTCTCATTAAAGATGCTTTCATATATCAGTTTATGTGCTTTGAGGAAATCAAGCATTTCTTCTGCTGCTATAACTTTCTTTTTAACATTACTTGATTTATATGCCTCTCCAAGTTCCTTTATATCTGAAACAAACTGGTTGTAAACATCAAACTTTATGCTTTTGCTGCTTATTGCTTCTGCTTCGAACTCATTTACTATATACCTTTCACGCTCATCTTTTTTTCGGGCAATACTTTGTTTCATCAAATTTCACTGTTACTCTCACAATAATTAATAATATCCTGCATATAATATTTAAAGCTTCTCTACAGATATATTCTCTGTGCATTGTTTTGAATAGTGCAGAGTATATTATATATAGATAATATATAGATACAATATTGCATCCTGCAGCATCTTGCACTTCTTTTATTTTTGATATACAATAAGTACCTCTTGCCTAAAGCAAATAGTCTATATTGCAAATATGACTCCTAAAAACTTCCTCTATATACCTGCGCAAAATAGGATTATTGCCTTTAAAACTCTATTATTTTATTTCATGCTAAAAATTTTATTAAAATGCTAGAAATTTGTGTTTCGAGGAAAAGATGCGTTGATAGTAAATAGCCACATAGACAATCAACGAAATATAAAAGCTTTTTTATAAAAAAAACATTATTGAAATAGCAAGCTTTAAATACTTTCTGTTTGCATATCTTATTCAAACTGAAAAGTTGTAAAAGTAAAAACAAAAATATTAAATGTGATAAAATGAAAAGTGCAAACGTAAAGAAAATTGCCGCTGTCGTGGCAGGAGCAACATTGTTAGGAGTAGGCCTTGCATTCGCAGGCTCAGTTTCATTCCAGAATATTCCTATAATAAGCAAT
>JAJYYU010000012.1 GCA_021800515.1 Microcaldota archaeon | reverse complement strand
TATTTATTTAAGGTCTGAAACATGCAAAAGCCATTAATAAGCGTTATAATACCTGCATTAAATGAGGAGAGATACATTAATAAAGTGCTAGATAGCCTACTGCGCAATGGCTTAAAAGGCATGGAGATTATTGTTGTTGACAATGGCAGTAAAGATAGAACAAGAGATATAGTCAGGAAATATAAAAATGTTAAACTTGTAATAGAACCGAAGAAAGGTACATCAAGGGCTAGAAACAAAGGTGCGAAGCTCGCTAAAGCAGACCTGCTTTTTTTCCTTGATGCTGATACTACTATTTCAAAAGGATTGTTTAATATATATATAGACGCATTCAGGAATGATAAGCGCCTTGTCGCCGCAACAGGACCAATAGAGCCTTTAGAAAAGACTAGCAGGAAAGTAGCGTTCTCATATTTTATGGTTTCGCGGATTTTTGTTCCTCTACTGATTGCTATCAGGAGACCATTAATAATAGGCCATAACTTCTGCGTAAGGAAGAAATTCTTTGTCCTGCTAGGCGGATTTAACCAGGATTATATTACTTATGAAGATTGGGATCTTTCAACAAAACTGCAGAAACTAGGCCGATTGCGTTACATAAAAAATGCTCTTGTCTATACCAGTGTTAGAAGAACTGAAAAATGGGGCATAACCAGATACTTATTTTTTACATTGGGTAATATGCTAAGATATGGCATGTTCCGCAAGCCTAAGACCGACTATGAGCCTATAAGATAAGATTGCAAAGACACAGCAACAAACGACGTCCGCCACAGTGAATCAATATTACAGACCTGCTGTCTGTGGTGGCAAGCGAGCTGAAAAATGTGCTTTGCCAGCAAGTCCAAATTATAACTAATACTATGAGCTATCAATATGGCTGACTGTGAAGGACTATATAAATATAAGTTCCAATTACATAAATAAAAGCATACCTCCGTCTACGACGATTTGTGTTCCTGTCATGTAAGAAGACATATCTGATGCAAGGAACAGTGCAACCTTACCTATTTCATCAGGATCACCAAGCCTACGCATCGGAAGCTTCTGAGTAATGTCCTCGATCATTTTTTTGTTATCTATATTATTAGGCATAGATTCCTGAAGTCTTTTAAGCCCAGGTGTAAGTATGCCTCCAGGGGCTATTGCATTGACCCAGATGTTATGAGGGGCAAGTTCAAGTGCGATATTTTTTGTGAATCCCCATACTCCATGCTTTGATGCATCATAGTGTGCAAGGCCGACTGAGGACGGGTGGATGGCATCCACAGAGGTTATGTTTATTATTTTCCCACCCTTGCTTTTTTTGACCATTTCTTGTGCAGCATATTTCGTGCATAGAAAAACGCTGTTAAGGTTTATTGAAATGACTTCTTGGAAATCCCTTAAGGACATCTGCTCTAGTGATACACTAGGGTATATCCCCGCATTGTTTACAAGTATGTCAAGTCCTCCATATTTTTTCATTGTTGATGATATCAGGTTTTTCACATCAGCCTCCTTAGACACATCTGTTTTTACTGCAAATGCCTTAAAACCGAATTTTTTCAGTTTATTTGCAGCATCTATCCCGTTTTTTCTATTTCTGTTTGCAATGACTACGCTGGCTCCTGCTTCCCCAAGTCTGTATGCTATGCTATAACCTATTCCTTTTGCGCCACCAGTGACAATAGCTGTTTTTCCGGATAGATCGAGAAGCGTGTTTATTTTTTTCATTTTATCATCATTTTATTTATTTAAAAACTGTCCAAATAATCCGCTGAAACTTTCATTATTTTTATCATGGATTTATAGATTGTTTATTGTTATAGCTGCTATTCTTATTATGCAAGCAGTAATATTATACATAATATAGTGTTTAAATATATATATTTAAAATTATTTTTATGTAGATCTCTTTTGTTTTAGGTACGAGATTGATCCGTACCAATGCCAGCAAAATTAGAGCATTCTGCTGTCGATATGGGCCGGAAGGCGATAAGTATATATAAAAGCAGGTTCTATATTAATGAAATAAAAGAGCGTTGAAAATATAAATAGTAAATAACATAATTAAAATCAATTAAAACTATTTTAATATAATAAAAAATAAAAGATAAATACTCAAAAGGATTAAATGAGCGAACAGGACCTTAGAAAGATAACGCAGGAAAAAATATCACAGGGAGGCATCCTTGCAAAAATGTATTTTGATGTGCAAGATAAAGATCGCGAAAGGCTGCAGCCGATTCTCACAGATCTGATACACGAGCATCTTATGAAAGAAAGGGGCGTTGTATACTGCTATGGAGTAATTGAAGAGCCTCTGAAAATGGATGAATTCTATGTAACTAGTGCGACAGTCACTCTTCTTCTAGAGAATATAGCTTCCCTTGTGCATGTTGCATTCAACTATACCCCTATAGGTATCGAAATAGAAAAACCTGAAAAAGAATTGATAATGAAAATAAGCGAACTGCAGGCTCTTGCACTTGATGTCTCTACAATATCTACAACATATTCTAAATATATCCTTGAAAAAGTCCTTAAGCCTGAAGATGCTGCCGAGATAGTAAAAAGACTTGAGAATAGAGTTAAGATCGGAAAAGATCTTATGCATAAAGGATCTCAATCTACCAATAGCACCAAATGATAAAATTTTTCATCAATAAGTTTTGCATCAGAACTTGAAATAATATATTGTGCCATGCGCTGAGTCCTCTATCTCAATTCCGAGTTCATTTATTCTTTTCCTAAGTTCATCGGCCTTTATGAACTCCCTATTTTTCCTTGCGCTTTCCCTTTCTTGTATCAGTTCCTTTATAGTGCTATCTATTCCTTTTTTATATTTTTCACTTTCAAGGATAGCAAGGTTGCTCGTAAGTTGTAATATCTCATTTATTGCCTTCACTTTAAGCTCTTTATCAATAATACCATAGTGCTTGCAGTAGTCTTTTATTTCCCCTATGAATATCATAAGGCTTGAAATCGCCAGCGGTGTGTTGAAGTCATTGTCCATCGCATTAGTGAATTCTGCTCTGAATTTTTCAATGCTATTATTGAATATATTACTGCTTTCCATAATTCCTTCTTCCAAGTTATACAGCATATTTAATACAGAATATATGTACCCTAGTTTTATCCTTGCTTCTTCTATCAGGTCTGCCTCATAATTGACAGACTTTCTGTAGTGCGTGCTGCTAATTAAGAATCTGATATCTTCATAATTATATTTTTCAAGCACATCCCGTACCCTTATAAAGTTTTTAAGGCTTTTGCTCATTTTTTGGTTATTTATGAAAAGCACTCCGCTATGCATCCAGTATTTTACAAATGGTTTTAGACCTGATGCAGCTTCTGCTTGTGCAATCTCATTGCTATGATGTGGGAATATCAATTCGCTCGCGCCTCCATGAAGATCATACTGTGGCCCGAATTCTGCATAGGTCATTGCAGTATCCTCTATATGCCAGCCAGGCCTGCCTGAAAGCATTATTTTTTGGCCTTCAAATATTATTTCAATATCCCATTTTGGTTCGCCTTCTTTTGCAGCTTTCCAGAGTGCAAAATCATACGGATTCCTTTTGCCCTCTTTTGGTTCTATCCTATGATTTTTTAGGTCATCCAGTTTCATTCCAGAAAGTGAAGTATAATCTGGAAATCTATCAACATCAAAGTAGACATCGCCATCAAGAAAATATGCAAAACCTTTGTCTGCAAGAAGTTGTATCTGGTTTTTTATTGCAGGGATATAATCATGGGACCTTATAAATTTTGTTACATTGCTTCGTATCCTGAGTGCTTCTATATCCTCCATAAATCTTGTCTCAAATTTCTCTGCCAGTTGCTTTGGTTCAATGCCAGATTCTTTTGCCCTTGCTATTATCTTATCATCAACATCTGTTATGTTTTGTAGATAGGTGACATCATATCCTGAAAATCTGAGCCATCTAACAATTACATCAAAATTAATATATGTTTTTGCATGCCCTAGGTGCATATCATCATATACTGTCTGGCCACACACAAACATGTTAATATGTTTCCCATTCATCGGGACAAGTTCCTCAATTTCTCTTGTCCTTGTATTGAACAATTTAATCATGCAATTCCCTTCCCTCCGCAGCCAAATAATTCAATTTATTTTAATACCTACTACTCTTTATACTGCTTTATTTGATAAGCGTGCTATTTGTTGTAATATTTTCAATAACACCAATATCTTCATGAGGCGCATTTGATAATCCAAATCCTTCAACTCCAATATATGTCTGCTGCTTTAGAGTTTCAGCAACAACTCTAATTTGGACAACTCTGCCCAGAATCGGTTCGAGAGGCATTGTTACATTCCTAAATGTTGAACTGCTGTTTGTATATAATGTATTGTTGTATGTGTTGTAATGTACTATTATATAAGGCATATGATTATAGAGTATTTCAACATAAATTCCTTTATCCTGAGGGCTTATTATTCTAAAGTTAAGGAAAGGTTTTACGACTTTGAAATAGCTTGAAGTAATATTTCCATTCACATTAGAAAGGCCACAGTTATAGGTTGTTGCAAAAAATGTGCTGTTATAGTTTGCCCATGGCGTTCCAAGGTAGCACATTACATTTGCAGTATTGGCATGTGTTATATTCAGTGGTGCAGTGCCAAATCCTTTCCCACTAATATTCCAGCCTGAGTAGCCTTTGGAAAAGTTGCCATTATATACATTTTGGTATACTGTTGCATTTGCAGGAATTGTAGAGGTATTTACAGGCAGTGTTGTTGTCGTTGTTGAAAGGTTTGTTGTTGTTACAGTTGTTTTAGTGGTTGTAGTATTAGCGGTATTTGAAGGTGATGTTGTTGATGAAGATATCGAAGTGCTTGCTGGACTTGTTGTTGAGATTATATTCTTAGGTATTGTTGTTATAGGTTTTTTAAATGCACTCAGATGCATAAAAGCAACAGCTATTACAGCTATGGCTATAATTATTATTACAGCAATCGATATTGCTTTTATTTTTGGTCCAAACTTCCCAATGCTGCCGGTCGGCGGAGTTTTTTGCTGCTCGTCTTTCTGCTCTTGGCCTGTACCTACAGCATAGCCAGATGCTTCTGGTTGCATTTGTTCAACTGGCATGCTTTGGCTATCTTGAATATTGCTTTGCTCACCAGGGTTTATATTATTATCCATTTAAAAACCATTTTAGTTCTTTTAATTAAAACTTTCATAATAAGTAATTTTCATAATAAGTAATCCTAATAATTTATATTAAAAATTATTATGTAATAATATTCTATCAGCATGTATTAAAATATTAATCATTATTTATTACTCATTATTAATTTTTATCTTTTTATTTTATTCTACTGAAACTGTATTATTCTCATAATTTAAGACATAAATATACTTTCCATCAGGGCTTACTGAAATCCCATTAAGATTTCCTAGTATATGCACATTCCTTTCTAATTTATTAGTTGAGCTATTTATTATTGAGACTGTATTGTCTGAATTTACTGTGAACACATATGCCCCATTAGAAGTTGCAAAAATACTGCTTGGGTCTGCATCTACATTTATGGTTGTGGTAATTTCATTGTTGTTTGTGTCTATAATAGAGACTGTTCCGGATCCTGAATTTGCTACATATGCATAAATTGAATTAGGTATTACCATAATTTGTATAGGGTCTGCCCCAACATATATTGTTTTAACTATCTGATAATTACTAAGATCAATAACAGAGACACTATCTGAAAGTTCATTTGTAATATATGCATACTTACTGTTAGAAGTAATTGCAATTGAATGCAGTTGGCTTTGGATAGACAAATTAGAAGCATAACCAGTTGAAGTATTAACTATAGAAAGCAGGTTTGGATGAGAATCAATAATAAAAGCATAACTCCCATTCTGAGTAATAGAAAAGCTTGCCGAATAATATGCTCCTGAAAATTTCCTTTCTACTTGGTTACTTGTAGTATTTATTAATAATATAGTTGGAGTCTTATTTATATAATTATAGTCATAAAGAGAGATATATTTTCCGTTTGGGGTTATAAATATAGGTCCTGGTTTTAATCCTGTCACTATTGTTTCTGAAACTTTGTTTACTGTTGTATTAATGACAGAAATTGTACTATAATTATAGTTAGGTACATAAATATTTTTTCCATTTGGTGCTATTGTAAGTGGTCCGGGGTCTGCTCCTACATTGATCGTTGTTATTATTGAATTGCTTGAAACATTAATCACAGAGACTGTTCCGGATCCTGAATTTGCTACATATGCATATTTTCCATTAGGGGTGAATATAATGCTTGTCGGATTTCTGCCTACTTTGATAGTTGTTAAATTTGATATGCTTCTGTTTGTAGATTTATGTACAGAAATTGCAGCTATTTGACCAGTAACTGATATCGGTGTATTTGTAAACTGCAGCTTCGCTGAAAGTGTAAATGCTAATACTAAGACAATACTTATAATAATTAAACTTAATATAATCCATTTTAATCCAAATTTATGCGTCTCTTCATCTCCAAATTTTTGGTCCTCGCTATTCTGCTGATTTTTTGGCGATAAATAATCAGGATTATTCAATGCCTCCTTCCCTTCATTTAAATAACTATCTCCTTTATTATTTAAGGTCTCTTCATTGCTGTTTTCATTACTATTGATATCATCATCATTTGGTTGAATATTGACCATGTCTTTGTCAGATACTACAGTGTACTCTTTTTTATCTATATCCTCATCCGAACTAGAATTTCCTTCATCTTTTCCTTCTTTGTTGTTATTTTTATTATTGTTCTCTTCACTAGTCTCCGCATTTAAATTATTTCCTCCTAAGATAGTATCGTTGCTATCTAAAGTTTCTGTTTCATTATTTTTATATTGATTATTATCCTTAATATCCCCTAGCTTCTTTTCAGCATTGTCAATATTCTCTCCGGCGCTATTTTTTATTTCAGTAGCACTTACTGTATCTTTTTTATCTTCTGCATTTGTTTTAATCTCTTCTTCATCCCCTTTCTCTATATTATTTTCTGTTTCAAGTTTTTGATCTGTTTCATTTTCATGATTCTCAGCAAAAGTTAGTTTATCTGGTTCTTCTCCATTTATATCTTTTGCATCCATATTTATTGCCTTTGGGATCCTATAACTATAAATTCAATACAATTCTTATTGCAATAGCAAAACAAAAATAAGACAAAATAACACTTAAATATATAAATTTATATTTGTTAAATAATTAATTGTTTTTTTGCATTGTATTCAGATTAGACTTAACTTTACAAATGCGATTTTTATAATGAATTTTGAAATTTTAAACGTTAATATTGAGTGATTTATTGGGAAGCATACCTAGAAAATGGAAGAAAAAAGGAAGAATGCGCTGGAAATGGCTTAAAAAAAGGAGAAAGAAACTGAAAAGAGCTCAAAAGAGAAGAGTAGGAAAGCTCTGATCGTTTTTGTAACTTGTTATTGGTTATACGGTGTTTTTGCCGTGTAACCTAGTATGCTTTAATTTTTGCAATCCTTATCTATCCCCTTTATCTATGTGGGCGTAAAACCCACGTGGTTTATGGGTGTAAGGATGTCACTTAGTGAGTATGCTGCAACCGTCTGTTTCTACTATAAGTTCTATCTCTGTTTGGGATACTATCCCATTTCCTAACTCTATAAGCGCAGGTATTGGTGCAATAGCATCAGCTTTTATCAATTCATTGATTGCACTATATAACGAGAACTTTGTAGGCACAATATCTGACAGCCATCTAATTGCAAATGCTTTATGAGAGAACTTTGTCTCAATTGCATTAAGTAATTTTCTAGCATTTTCTGATCTTACGTTTGCATGGGAATTAAAACTGCATATTTCAAAAATGTCTGAATCTGTGACACTACCCTTTCCATTTGTTGCAAATGGCTCAAGTGCAATAACCATACCTTCTTCAAGCATTGTATTATCTCCATTATTATAATTTGGTATGAAAGGCTCCTCATGCAAGTTATTTATTGAAATTCCATGCCCTCCTAAGTTTTTAATTGGTTTTAGCCCCTTTGATTCAATTGTTTTTGCAATTTCTGCACCTACCTCATTGACTTTTACGCCATGCTTTATAATGCTCAATGCATTTTCAATTGCCTCTTTGGTTGCATCTATAAATTCAGGTCTGTTGTTTGATAAGTCTATAGACACTGCACAGTCACCAAAGAATCCATTTTTTTCAGCACCAAAATCTAGCTTTACTAAATCATTCTCATTGAATGAAGTTTCCTCATCAAGCCTTGGGCTATAATGCGCAGCATAATTGTTTATTGAAATATTTAATGGAAATGCAGATTCAAATCCGTTTTCCTTCACATATCCTTCAGCAATTTTAGCGATTTCTATTAGTTTTGCGCCGGGTTTTACACTTTTTTCAGCATGTTTTAATGCACTAAATGTGATTGCGCCAACATCTTGCATTGTTTTCAAATCTATATTTTCTTTATTTGGCATAATAATCATTCAATTAATTATATATTTAATATTCTGAGTTTGGTATCAAACAACTATAAACGCCAGGAGTGGGAATCGAACCCACGAAGGCTTAAAGCCAAACAGCTTAGCAGGCTGCCGCCCTTTAGTGCCTGAGTGCATTGCGCAGTCTAAGAACCACTAGGCGATCCCGGCATAAAATACTTTTTTGCTTAAAAGATTAAAAAGGTATCCTATTAATGCTTGAATTGATATAATTAAGATGGCAGAAGCTGATATTGCATTATGAATACATGGCAGAATTCTGCATTTCCATTCAGTTCTGTATCATAAGATCATAGCTTGTCTGCACGCTAAAAACCAAATGGTTAAAAACTATATGCTTAAGGTTGCTCCTTCCGGCCTGGCCTGGTTTACATACCAAACTATAGCTTATGGCAAAACATCATTACTTCCATGCAGCTCTGGGCATATACCCATAACACGCAATCAGCATATAAGCCCGCCTTAAAGGGATTTGCGAATGGAAAACCCTTAGCTTCCCAGCCTATCTGCCACTATTGTTATTTTTTTATAAATTTAAATAAGTATTTATAAAATAAAAAAATAGCAGCTTTTTTTTCGAAAATTTTTTTCTCCTTCTTAATAGCTATACCAAGATAGCGTATTTTTTGGCGTTGTATATTTTTCCCTATTCTAATATGGCTATAACTTCCTAAACATATTCTTGATTTCCGTATTTCTGATATCATATGAATGTCATAAAGTCTGCATATAAACATTATACGTGATAGACTTTTAGTATATCAATAGGGTTGTTTCTCTCAAGAAAGAGGCAAAATATAGTTAGTGTGTAACTAATGTGTAAATATTCAGTGATTTGGAATTTTTATTTTCATTCCATTTAGTACACAGTAAATTATATTATATGATAATGCAACTATAGAATCATTGTATGCCTTGTTATTAAGCCATACTCTGTTTCAAATTCAACATGCCAATTGCCATGTCCGATATGCATTCCTATCTTTTTGAATCCTGGTATATCATAGAATCCCATTTGGATTTCATATATCTCTTTGCTTATCTTATCCTGGAACTCTGATTTTCTGAATTTCTGCAGCTCCTCAACAATAAGATGCTCTGCTTTACCAGTGTTGACTTTGTTATTTTTTACTATGCGAATAATATTTTCCCTGCATTCTTTGTAAGAATATTTGTGGCTATCTTTATTATTCCTTAACATTCCTTTCCTAACAGTATTAGCAGTGGGTTGCGTTCTAATTTTCTTTGTCATATCGATATTCATATTATCATTTTCATACTTTAGTTACTAAAATTATTACTGTTTTGATATTTAACAATTTGTTACTTATTTATGTTTGCTAAATTATGCTACCTCTCCCCATATTTAGATAGGAATGAAAGATATTGGCTGACAACGATTTCGGATGCAGATGGGCGCGTCTTCTTGGTAATCTCTTCAATGTCGTGCATTGAAATGCTGATTTCCTTGTTTTCAGTGATATTTTTCTTTAATGCATTTACCTTTATCTGCCTGCATACATTTGCTATGTCAGCTCCAGTGAATCCTTTTGTCTCCTTACCTATCTTATCAAAATCAATATCATTTGCAAGGCTTATGTTCGCAAGATTTTGCTTGAAAAGTTCTATTCTTTCATCTGTCTCTGGAGGTTTTACAAATATCAGCTTGTCGAACCTGCCCGGCCTCAGCAGCGCAGGGTCAAGAGAATCAGGTCTGTTTGTCGCCGCGATTATTACGATATCTGAAAAAGACTTGATTCCATCTATCTGCTTCAGAAGTTCACTTGTCATCTGTACAAACTCCTGAGATGTTGATGTTTCCCTTTTAGGGAATACTCCATCTATTTCATCCATGAATATTATCGATGGTGCGTTCTCTCTTGCAAGATTGAATTCCTCTTTTATTTTTTCAAGTGCCTCTTGGCTTCCCATCTTTAATATATTTGCTGTGTCAAGTTCGATCATTGTTACGCCTTTTAGGCTTTTGCTTATCTGCCGCATCATCATCGTCTTTCCGTTCCCTGGAGGACCGAATAGTAAAATTCCATTAACAGGTTTTATTCCATATTTCTTAACCATTTCAGGATACTTTAATGGAATCTCGACAGATTCATTCACTGCTTTTTTGACATCCTCCAATCCTATTACAGGTATCTCTTCATTTTCTTCTTCTTTAGAAATGCCGTATACAGTTCTTTCGAACATGAGTTTAAACTTGGTATATTTTTCTATATCTGCTAGTGATGTAGATGCCTTTATTGCACCAAGCACGTCAAGTATGTCTTTTTGGGTTATTTGAAGTATTGCATGGCTTTTGCTAGCTTTTTGTGCAACCATCTGCGCCACAGACTCACATATATTTTTTATATCAGCACCTGAAAACCTCTCTGTCTTACGTGCCAGCTCATTTATGTCAACATCGCTGCTTATTGGCAGTTTGCTAAGGTACATCTTAAATATTAATTTCCTTCCAGAAGCCTCTGGAAGAGGCATATATATCAGCTTGTCGAACCTGCCAGGCCTCAGCAGCGCAGGGTCAAGGCTTTCAGGTATATTTGTTGCGCCAACTACTACAATATTTGTTACTTTCTGAAATCCATCAAGTTCTATAAGCAGCTGGGTTAGTGCCTGCCTATGTATATCATCGATTACATTTTCTCTAGACATGCCTATGCTGTCTATTTCATCGAAGAATAAAATGCACGGCGCATGCTTGCGTGCGATAGAAAATATCTGTGCTATTTTCTTTTCTGTTTCTCCAGGATATGACGAAATCAGATTGCTTGCCTTAACATAATAGAACCCTGCATGAATCTCATTTGCAAGTGCACGCATTATCATTGTTTTTCCTGTTCCTGGTGGACCGAAGAATACAATACCTTTGCTTGGTTCAACATTGTATGCTCTTGATATTCCCCGTTCCTCTATAGGGCCTAGAATTGCATCCTTGAGCTCAGCTTTAACTGTATCATAGTTTGCGACATCTTCAAGTCTTTCATTTGTTTTGCCAACTTCAAGCTCTTCAAATGCCTCCCCAAATTTCATTCTAAGGTCCTGCTTTCTTACTTCAAGGACTTTCACAATATCTATATTATAAATAGCGAACACATAAAGCATTAAAGGTGCTATGAGAAAACTGACAAGCGAAAGTATGCTGCTAGAATTTAGAGAGTTGTCCATTGCAGAAACTAGCAGGAATGAAAGAGGATACCCTATTCCTATAAAGCTGGCTTCCATGCCATTAAGCTTTGATCTATTGCCATATGCAAATGCATCAATGCCAAATGCAACTGCAAGGATTATCCCAAGTTGTATAAGATAATATATATTTTGCGTAAGAGAACTTAAAAATAGGCTCATAACACCAGTTATATCAAATGCAACATTTGGATTCGCAAATCTGTGTATTGCAGCAGGTATCGCAGATCCAAAAGTGAATATTGTTGGGCTTTGCTGATTTGGTATAGTCATATTTGATATAGGTGATGAGGACAGTCCTTCAGCGCTGCCTGCTAAAATATATCCTGTATTATGGATTCCCATCGCACCTCCAAGCGCAACGATAAGAAATACTGCGCCAATTGCCATGAGCATACCTCTCTTATACCCTAGCATGAGGATTGCGATTATGAAAACAGGAATCTCGAGTATGAATCCCAATGGTGAAAGTGCAAGCATTGCTAGCAAAAATATGAATGTTATAGTTCTATAATGCTGATATCCTGTAAAAAATACTATGCTTATTGCAAATAGCATAACCCATGCAACTCCTGGCGATTGATACATCATTGTAGGAAATATCAACACAACAAATAAAATAAGCCCAAGGAAAGCGTTCTTCAAAGTAAGTGCGCCTATTGCAATAATAAGCGCAATAATAGCTATAACAGGATAAAACTTGAATACGATAGTATCTATAAGAAATGCAAAGCAGAGCAGAACTACATCGAAGAAATTCTGGTTTGAGGTTATTGATATTACCTTATCTTTCACTGTATAAAAGAATAGGGGCATCTTAAATATTCCTTTTATTAACTCCTCAGAATAGGATGCCTGATTTTCATTTACCATTATTCCACGTACCTTATTGCCTGCCCTCTTCATTGGCAATGGCATTTATACATAATATTTTTATAGTTCTTATTTTAATAATATTATTATTAAATCTGTTATTAAAAAAATATGCTATTAAAATGGCTTTCAAATAAATAAGCAAAAGATTTTAAGTTTAAGCCCCTTATAATAATGTTTTTTTGGCAGACCCGTTGTAGCTCAATGGCTAGAGCGACTGGCTGTAGTTTGTATTTAAAACATATGTTTTAAATAGATACCGGTAGGTTGGGTGTTCGACTCACCCCAACGGGAATAATATCTGTAATTTATTTTTTTATTTTTAAATCAAGGTATATATATTTTATATATATTTATTTCATCTTAATCCAACAAACCTTTAAATATATTTTTATATATATAATTATATCTGGCTATGATACTTATAGAATTATACGCATCAGCGCAATTTACATTCTAATATTATGTAGAGACTAAGATAATTATAAAGGGATTGAAATGCATAAAAACAATTTAAGTATAAATAAGTTGAAATTTAATGATAATAATGTATTGTGCTTTTTCGAGAAAAAAGTGACAAAATTTGGAACAGGTGCAAAGATAGACTGTTCAAAAAAATACTTGAATAAAAAAGTTTATGTTGTTGTACTTAAGAATAACGGGCAGACTCAAAAAGAGCAAATAAAAAGTAAAAAACGCAAGCAATAATATTGCATTGATGAAATACTTATTCAATGTGTTGTACTTTACAATCTATAATTTTATCATGATAGTGATAATATGATGAATGAGATAAAAGAAGTAGATCTTAGTGAAGCAATTGAAATAACTTCAAAAAATAAGACAAAATTAGTGTGGCTTGGAAATGAGGATACAGAAGAAATCGCAGCTATTCTAAATGTTGATTCTAACAATGTAATACGTCTTATGCCTATGGAAGTAATGCATAACAATCCTGAATCATTAAAGTATTTGAATAAGCATGTGCTTGTATGTTATCATGGAAACACCTCCCGGATAGTTGCACAGGTACTAAAATCAAAATTCAATATAGAAACCTTCAGTTTGAGAGGAGGTATTACAAAAGTACTTGGAGAAAATTAACCTTATTCTGATCTAGATTTATCATCATTAATATAATTATCCATATTGATGTAAAACTTGCACTTCTTATATTTAGGTCTCCTGTAAGGGATAATCTTACAAAATTGGGCGGACATAATAACCCATCTTCTAATTTAATTTTTTGCAATAATTCATGCAGCTACTACTAATTGTTTAATCCTAATTATGACAATTGTGTTTTAGGATTATCAAATGTACAAATGTAGAGTAGAAGCTGCAATGATGTGCAATGATTATATGCAAATTCGTGGTAAAATGCTTGTTTATGCTTAAATTCCAATAAAAACAAAATATTAAAATAATAAAGTATGTTATTAATTATTATTTTATTGCTATATTGCCTACAGAAATTAATGTACTTGATACAATGAACCTTAAAACACTATTATTTTTTGTATTCATTGGCATCTCACTTATGCTTGCATTCGCAGCGATTTCAATCCCTAAGTCACCAGTATTGGACATTATAAAATTGCTCCTTCTGATGATTGCAATGCTTTTTGATGTACTTGCATTTGCTTCTAGGTTTTATATGTATCTTATGATTCCGATGCTGGAGCAAAAAACTAATAATGTCGTCCTAAGCAATGCAGACCCATACTGGTTTTCAACATCAATGGATTCTATAATAACAAAGCAAGGAGACAATTTTATCGCAACAGTCTATATCTCTGTTCCACTCTATAAGTCTGCAACAGAAATGAGCGATGAGGATAAGATAAATTTTTCAATGCAAGTCAGTAGGCTTGTTGGTTTGAGCAAGGATCCTACTAGGTATACAACAGAGATGTTTGTAATGAACAAGGATTCTTATATACAGACATTAAGAGATAAGATTAGCGAGGTTGAGACAAGGGAATCAGAAATTATGCAAAAGACAGACAAGGGAATTGAAATTGAGCGGGTGCGTGGAGAGCTTTCTATGTGGAGGAATATTTTAGATAAAAGTACCAGCATGCAGTCTTTTGAGCTTGGGTCCTATGTCACAGTATCTGCAAGTGGCATAAAGGAGTTTGAAGCAGTCAGCATGGCCCAGCAAAGGGCAAGAGAGATGATTTCAGGCATAGGTGCAATTTTTGGCGTATCCCCTATAATAGTGACTGGCCAGGATATACTTAAATACGTGGAGCCAGAGTATCTTATTCCATTCTCAACAGTAAGTGAGCAGTTAAGCAGAAAGATAGAGGAATCAGTCATATAATAGTATGTTGTTATTCCTAAATTCATAAATATAGTTTGATAATTAATTGATAATAATGGACCCAGAAGCAATAGAGTACCTAACATTCACACTTCTTGTTGTTTTGATAGCCATGGCGGCATCATCTTCATTCGGAGGGGGCATATTCTCAATAATTGCTATTGTTATCTCGCTTCTTGCAGCAGTTGTTATCCTCATGTTAAATTTTGTTGACTACATGATATTTCCAGCAGTGACAAAGCTCCTCAATATCTCTTTTTATCCTGCAAAGAACTATAAAATAGTAAAATCCCAAGATGGTGTGATAAAAAATGTCAATGGCCTTTATTATGCTACAGGATTTGTAGCAATGAACCTTTTTGCATACTCCTTCAAAGAGGAAAGCGCGCCAGACATTGCAGAGGAACAGCAGAAACTAGCAGAAGCACCAGAGTCATGGGAAAAGGCAGTAATGAATCTTACATTTCCGTTTAAGTTTCATGTTTTTTCAACAGGCCTTTCTGTTCAAACTATCAGGGATGAATTTGAGGGCAAGAGGTCATTTCAGGAATTTGAGATGTCAAAAGCACAGAAGTCAGATCATCCAGATCCAATGGTAATAAGTGAGATACAAAGGAAAATAGATGTAATAAAGGCAAGAATAGACAGAATCGCCCAGGGCGAGAAGCCTATAGCAACTTTGATGTACATAGAAACAACAGCAGTAGGCGTGAGCGAGAAGGCTGCGCTTGACCTTTTATCAGAGCAGATAAAGCAGCTTCAGCTTGGGTTTTCTTATCTTGATCTTGAACTTTCAAGAATAGTTGGGAGGGAGCTATATACCTTATTCAAGTTCAATTTTTCCCTGCCATTGAGTTTCCAAGAGGTTGCCCAGTATTTTGACCAGCAACAGTAAACAGCATTGGCTGGCACGGCTGGCAGCTGCAAGCAGTGGGAAGTCACAGATTTATGCCATATAAAACACAAATAATAGAATATTTGTGCCATATAAAGAGAGCTTTTTTTGCAGCCTATATTAAAAGTATGAATGAAAAAGAAATCTTAACAGTGCTTAGGGATTTGAATTTCTAACTTAAAACTGCTTAATTCTGAATTTTCCATCCTGCTTAGTAGAAGGCATATTTCGATAAATCTATTTCCTTTGAGCTTTCCTCCAAAAAATTGACATTGCTAGAAACATGTTATCTGTTCCCTGTTTGATAAATATATTTTTTCAGAGTGATTTCCTGCAGATCCAGATACAATGAATAAAGAGATAAGTGCGCTTGAATATGCAAGAACTTTAAAAAATTAAAGCTGTGCTTATATTTTACTCAAAGTCAGAGAAAGGAGTATCAGAATACATAACATGAAAAGGTATTAAAATAAAATATCTATAGGAGTTGCTTCTAGACTAAATCAACTGAACAGGTTTTGTAAGCAGTTAATAGGATAAATAATAAAGGCAGTAAACTTAAGATATTTACTAAGATATTTAAAATTGATTTGATTAATAAATATTAATAAATATAAAGCATAAACTCCAATTGAGATAAATGATTGAATGACTATATTAAAACTGCAGCATATAATGAGCAATGATGTTGCAAAAAGAGCATTTATTTCAAGGCCTCCAGAGCCTCCTGCATGGGTTCTCCTTAATGATCCTTTTCAGTCAATCTTCATAGGCACTACAAGGATATTCAAAATTCCCTTTTCATGGTCTTTCATGAATCTGACAAATCCTCATATATGTGTTGTAGGAATAACAGGTGCAGGAAAGAGCTATTTTGTAAAAACTCTTTTGATACGTGCAAGTTATATATGGAATTCAAATGCCATCATAATAGACTGGGCAGGAGAATACAAGGCTTGGGTGAGGCAGAGCGGAGGAATTGTCGTGTCATTGGGTAAAGGAGATTATATAAATATAATGGACCTTTCAGGTATGAAACCATTAGATAGAGTAAAGCAGATAATGAACTCGCTTGATATACTTACTGATATTTCAAACTACCCAGAGCAGAGAAGGCTAACTGATGAGGCTCTTGAACAGTCATACCTTAATGCAGGCTTTGCGCTTGCTGAAATCCCTCCCAAAGGCAAAGACGCACCCACATTAAAAGATGCAATCTCCCTTCTTGACGAGAAGTTGCAGGAAGGCACATACCAGTATCCTGCAGAGCTTGAAAATACAATATACAGATTAAGGCAGTTTGCAAGGGAAGGTGAGGATTATTTTTCAAGGAAAAGCACGCTTGACCTTGAGAAGTTAGCATCCTCAGGGCTTGTCAGCATAGATCTTTCTAATCTGCCTGATGAAAAGTTCAGGGCGCTTGCAGGGTTGTTCATCCTGCAGACTCTGAAAGAGAAAATGAGAAGCGAGGGATGGAGTGGATCAAAAGGACTTAAGGCGATGATAGTTCTTGATGAAGCATGGAAGATAGCAAGCGACGAAAAAAGTGATGCGATAATGATAGTGAGGGAAGGCCGAAAATACCAGTTTGGTCTTATAGTGGCATCTCAGAACCCTACAGACATACATGAATCTATTTTCTCCAATGTAGGTACAAATTTTATACTCAGGATAAAATTCCAGAAGTTCCTTGATTATATACAGGGGTCGCTGAGCTTTTCCAATTTTATAAGATCTGAAATCTCGAAATTCGGGGTTGGCCAGGCAGCGGTTGAAATGGCATTCCAGACCTCAATAAGGTTTCCTGAAACCTTTGTGCTTGAAAAAATATATGGAGAAGAGCCTCTATATTCATATACAATAGACATGAGTGATATACTGACTCAGGCAGAGCTTGCTGCTAACCTAATGGCTAAGTCGTATGAATTCGAAAAAAGCGATCTTAGAAACAAGTTTATAGAGTACAATATAGGATCTGATGAAATAGACAGCATATTTAATGCAATGGACCAGAATGAGCGTTCAATAAAGATGCTTGATCTTGTAAATCTTTTGAGGGATAAAAATATAACCCTTGAGAATATAATAGCATTTCTGAAGAGCCTTAGCATAGAGGACGAAATAACATCAAGGATAATCTCAAGGTCAAAGACATAATAAAGTAATAATGTAATAATACCATACAAGAATGAAACTTACAGAAGCAAAATTGAAATAAATGGAAATTAATTAAAATTAAAAATTATAAGTGATATTATGGCGCAGGAAACATATTCTATAAATAGGATAGAACTAAGGCGTCTCTTAATTTCTTTTGGAGTAAATGAAAAAAATATTGCAATATTACTAAGTACAATGGAAAAGATGCATAGACATGTCAATATAATCTCTTTTGTCGCAATGCTCGAAAAGATAAATATACCAAGAGAGAAGATGGTGAATATATTCAGGAGGTTTGGGATAGATGATGTTACGATAAACAGTGTGCTTAATGCTGTAGATGAAGAAAAGATAAAAGCAGAGACAGGAAGGCTATATGAAGTATCATTGAGTTGAAACAAAAGGTGTAATTAAAATAAAAAATAATAAGCAATAAAAAAATAAAAAAAATATACAATAAACTCCGCAATAAAATAAAAATAAGATAAAATAAAAATACTAATAAATAGGTGCGCAGAATGCCAAAAAAGAATAAAAAATCAGTGCATATACATTCAAAGCAAATAAACAAAAATTATAATTATACATCAACTCAAAATGAACCAAGATGTATAATTTGTGGTGAACCAAAACAAGGTTTGCCTGTGCAGAATGACTGGGTAATAGAATCTATCAGATGGATTAAGAAAAATATTACAAAGAATGAGAAAAACTATCAGCTTGTGGTATGCAAGGAATGTTACCCTAAGTACAAAAAAATGTATTCATCATATAAGAATAAACAAGCATTTTATATTGTACTTGGCATAATTTTCACTGCACTCTTATTTTTTGCATCAAGATATAATATATTTTCTCTTATCTCTGGCTTAATACTTTTATTATTCTTATATCTTCTTTCACTTCTTAGCTATATGCCTGCATTGAAGGTGAAACTAAAGGCATCTTCAGAGGATATAAAAGAAAGCAAAGAATAAAAACTTTAGTAACATCAGCAAATTTCTAGAAAGTCTTGTCGATGAGGCAAAAACTTAGGGCTAATAAAACAAATAGGAAAAAATTTAAATTGACGTTGATAATAATTCTTAAACTCTTACCAATTTCTCAAATTCTTTATAAATCTTTTTATCTATATATAAAAAACAAATAAACAACAGATT
>JAJYYU010000001.1 GCA_021800515.1 Microcaldota archaeon | reverse complement strand
CCTATCCATATATTTTGTAGATTTGTATAAAATTGAGGATTGCTTGAATTGATTACAAGATTCCCATTAATATAACCTTTATAGTATGTTCCATTATATAATCCACATAAAAATGACCATTGGTTAAGTCTTACAGCACCTCCTGACATCGCTATCTCACCAGTTGTGGCGCCATTTGTTGATGCATGTATATTTAAACTATAACCTGTTGGTGATGAAGCATTTGGAATTATACCTATCATAAAAGATTCATATTGCCCCCCAATAAATGCATTATTTGGTTGTTGTGCATTCACGAATGCGCATACAGTTATTTTAGATGCAATGCCAGGTGCAGTTTGACTTTCTATATAACTCTTTATAGAAGATATAAACTGCGGCACAGCATTTGGCGAATATAATTTGGAAATATTTAGTGCAATATATCCCCAACCAGCAATGTTAATCCAGTCTAATGCAAATTCATACATGCTAGGCTTAAAATTAATATTATTAATATTTCGTCCAACTGCAACAACCCAACTTTGAAGAGGTAATGCGGTAAAAAATGTTTTTTGATTTAATTGCTTATAAAAAATAGCAAAACCATCATTATGAAAACTTTTGATTGAATAAGTGCCATTAAGGTAAACATAAGTATATGATGAAAAGAAAGGATTAGGCCCACTTCCACTTACTGAATTATTATTAAGTTCATTCAGTGTTGACGGAAATGGAATTGCATTGTACCCAAATTCCTTCGGTTTTGTGTAATTAGTATAGTAAAACCCAAAGCCATTAGAAGAATTTATTATGTTTAAAATTCCAGATTCATTGAATACCACATTTGCGGGATTTAGAGGATTCGGAATGACTGAACCATTCCAAAATTTCTCATATGCAGTCATAGGATAAGTATCAAAGGCCCCTTTTACCATTGCAGCCTTGGCAAAAAATCTACCTGCATTGAAATTGCTTATGCTGCTAACTGCAGGACTTATGTATTTATATGTAATTTTGCTTGAAGAGGATGTGCTTGAAAATGATGGAGCATAGTCATTCTTCGCTCCATCAAGCGGCAACCATGCAATCAATGCTGCACTCTGCAGCGGACTTCCTGTTACACCTTCTTCAAAAAGCTTTGACACTTGCTGCTGTGTAAAGGAAGTATTGTAAATCTGCACATTTGAGATAGTACCATTGAATGAAGTTAGCGCACCAAGAGGATCACCTCCTGAGATGCCGCCTATGCTAAAATCTTGCACATGCAAGGTTGTTGCAGAGGATATAGGCAAAGCTCTGCTTGGAATGCCGTCTATATAAATAATCATAGTATTATTTGTTAGGTTCATTACACCTGTTACCAAGGCTTCATTATTCTCAAAAAGACTTGCATTTAATGTATTAGAGTAATAGCTTGGGGAGGTACCATTGTTCAAAACTGCTGAAAAATTGCTGCCGACTATAAATATTCCAAAGAGGTTTGTTGCGCTATATATGCTTGCAATATTTTGCATGCCTTGCAAGCCGCTCCAATTGACCCATGCAGATATTGTCAGGGTGTTTGTATTAAAAGCATTATTTTTTAGGTATTTTGTATTAATCGCTCCATTTATAAAATCACTGCTGTTGAAGAGAGGGGCAGATAAGGAAGTTGCATTAGGCGCAGGGAACCTCCACGAAACATTATTGAAGTTTCCATTTGTAATAGTATTCTGGGATGCAAAATTATATGCAGAGCTTCCGAATCCAGAAGATAGCGGATACCATGCAGCAAGGTTATTGAAATTATAACTTAAATGCAATGAATTGAATGCAATTGATGACTGTGGTTCTATAACAGAAACTGCAACAGGGCTTATAGTACTGTTATTGCTTGTAACAAATGCAAAATAATTCTTGTTATTAGATGCTACTATTGATGTATAATTGCCATTGCCTGACATTGATCCATAAACACTTGACAATGAAACAAGGTATCTTGATGTTTCATTGCTTGTGATATTGACTGCAAGCTCACCAACATTTATATAGGTTATATTCTCAGCAGTTGTAAAGTTTATATTCCCTGTATACTCATTAGCATTTCCATTCAACGGGAACCATCCCAAAAGGCTTTCTTTTGCCAATGGCTGACCACTTATACCTTCCTGATACAATGTATCAATCTGTAAGTTTGACAATGATGTGTTGTATATCTGCAGGTTTGCAATAGAGCCATTGAAATCCTTTAATGATGCAGAAACATTTCCGCCTATTGCAAAATAATGCGCAGAAGGATTTGTTCCAAATGTTTCAATATTCTTTGATTCGACTCCTGCAATTGTCCCGTTTATGTATTCTATAGGAACTAAATAAGTTGTAGAACCAGGCACTTTTGTGATAACACCTGAAACAAATGTCCATTGATGCAATGGAATAGGCGCAGAAGAATTTACAAAATTCCATTGCGCCCCATTGTATATTCCAAGCTGTAGACTTGCATCCGGGAGAATTTGCCAGACAAGAGTTTCAGAAGGCGTGCCTTCTGAATATATTACCTGAGGGGCAGAGGAATACGAATTCAGGTAAATCCATGCAGAGATAGTATGGGATGCAAAATTGTTGCTTATTGGAGCAATGTAATTATTCAAAATTATTGAAGGCTTAGACCTGCTTGCATTAAATGTTGCCGCTTCAACATCAGCCGCCTGTTTTAAGGATATTATTCCTTGAGGGGAGTAATTCATAGGTCTCTCATTTACATATAAACTGCCATTTGAATTGTAAAAGTACAAATCAGTGCCATTTATCAGTGGCACTGAATAAAGTTTTATGTTATTCTGCGACTTTACCTCTGTACCGTTTATATGCAGATTCTCATAATTACTAAGTGCTTCTGCTGTTATATTCTGCCCTCCTATTTTCATCGAACCTATAACCATGCCTGTATTAGACATTAGTATAGAATACTTCACATTATCAATTGTAGGTACAAGGCTAAGCGCAAGCGAAAATCCATTGCCACTGCTGCCGACAGTGCCTATCTCTGTAGCAATATTTTGGACAATAAGCTGGAGAGATAAAGAAGCCTGGTTAGAGACAAGGCTTGATCTCTGCACTATTATAGTCATAAATACAAGCAGGAAAATTACAAGTATGACAAGATAAATCATTAAAAATTCAAGCGCAACTTGCATTTTGTTTTTAAAAGGCATAAAATCCTGCTGCTATTTAATTTATTATAAGAATAGTTCTCTGTTCTCTAACATTCCTTTAATAAACATATTTTAAACTTTTTATTTGTTTGTTTTATTTGTTGTTGCTATCATTTTTATTTATTATTATATTACTTTTTATTTTTGTCTTTTATTTTTGCCTATATTGTTTTGGGATACATTATTTCTGCTTATTAAGATTATAAATTATGTTACTACATTTCCAAATATAGGAGATGGCATCACACCATCAGGAGGATACGCTCGTGCAATCAGCCAGTAAAGATTTATACTACTTGGATATCCATCTGAATATGCTGAGACTATCAGCCCTTTATATTTGTCTTGTTGCATTAGACTTGCATTAACAATTGTATGATTGGAAGGTACAGAAGCCTCGTTGCTAAAATTTGATATCTGGGTAATATTTCCTGTATTAACCCATCCTGCAGATGCAGAGCTTCCTAAGGGATTAACAACAAAATAATTGAAAACATTATGCGAGCTCTGGTTGTCAAAAGGAATAGTGTTTGCTACAGAGGAATTTTGCGAAATTGTTGAATAAGGAATTTCCTGCCCACCAGGAAGGTATTCAAATACATTATTAAGGTATGTAGAATTCAATGATACAGGGCCACTGGACGAAACAACAGCATTATATGGTAGAACATTATATGCAGGATTGCTGCTTGTATTATAAGGCATTATATTAAATGATGTAATCTTATTTGTATTCCCAAATGAAGAGATAGTCCATCCAGCGCCGCATGGTGTTGAAGTGCAGGAATATGACCACATAGACTCAATTATTATGGGCATCAGAGCAATGCCTCCATTGTTTGCAATAAGATATGTTGCTTCATCTGGGACATTATTTATCATATTAATGCTTCCTGGGGAGCCTGAAACAAGGCCTGGCATATATGTACCATATAAAATTCCTGGTTGCCAGCCTGCCATGCTAGCATTAAAGTTGCTGTATTCCAAAAAAACCCTTGCACCATTGTCGTATTCGCCATAAGACGGCGAAAGCTGCGGCGCTTCGCCAGATATTGCGCTAAATGAGCTTTCATTGCGTGGGGCAAAGCCCATTGTAATATTAATTTCAGATGAAGCAGGGATTCCGCTTGCAAGCTTAAGCCAGTAAACAGTATTTGAAGAGAGATTACTATTGCCAGCTGCAAGCCATGACGGTATCATTGTCATATTTTTTGCATAAAAAAAGAAGACATTATGCAGGTTACCTGCCTCATACTGCGCATATCTGCTACTGTTTACAACCAGCATCTGCTGGAAAGGCGCTGGCGTTGCCTGCGATTGAGAATTATGAAGAGTTATCGGAACATAATAATAATTCTGTATGTATTGCAGTTTATTGATTGCATTTGTGACCTTGATGGATGCGCTTCCTTCAATAGTAGAATTGGCGCCGCAATTATATAAAAATTTCAGCGTTGCATTGTAGCTGCATACTCTATAGCGTATTGAGAATGAGATATATGCCTGGGAATTGTTGAAGTTATATGCCTTATTTGGAAGCACTACACGACAGTATATCTGTGATCCATAAAGAGCATACATTTTATTACAGCTTCCTGCAAAGGAATTAGTTCCTTCAAGTCCTACATTTGTTGCTGTAGCTACTATTGTATTTTCAGGAAATGCAACAGCTGATGCAAGGCCTGTTCCCTCTATATCTGTAAATTCTATTACAAAAGACATGTTTGTTGAATTTTCATCCAATAATGCACTTTGGCAAAGAAAGGATGATGAGATTGTGCACTGCGAAGGAATATAATTAATCGGCCCTGCCTTAGAAAAAATGACAAAAAGTACGCCAAGTACAATTGCAATAAAAACAAATGCAGCGGCATACTTAAGCAGGAATTCAAATGCTGTTTGTGCTTTTGCATGCGTTTGGCATATAATAGGGCTGCTCTTTTTTTTGCAAATATTAATTAAGTCCATAAAATTTCAATTGCTATTTCAATTGGCATTTTAATGCCAATTTATATTATGAACTTTATTTATTAAGGCTTTTGCTTTGGATACAGTAAGTTCAAAAATTTCAAATATGCTTCCAAAGACAAGGCATGCAGAGCTCTTTTAAGATTCCAGTAAAAATGAAATGCAGAATTTAACGTACTACTTGATGAGATCAGATGCATGTATAATTCATGAGTCTGAATTCCTATCAAAAGCTTCCTCTTATCATCCTTTACTATTTGCTTTAAAAGTCCGGAATTCAGACCTGTCTTTTTTACAAACTTTATTTTTAGGAACTTGCTTAGAGAATAATATTTGTAAAACTTAAAGTTAAGCTCTTTCAGGCTTGTGCCCTTGCTTATAATAATACCTTGCTTATTTTTTATTGATATTATAATTGCATTGCTGTATTTTTTACGCAGTTTGGATATAAGAGCGATTTCATTTAACCTATTTATACCATTTTTTCTATATTCTTTTAACACACAGGCAGATCTTAATTCGACCACAGGATTCATGCTTTCAGAATAGCCTATAAATTCAGATCCTATATATGCTATTATTTTCCTGTTTCTTTCCACTACAACTGCACCAGTCATTATCTGACTGTGAACATTATTTTCATCAACAGCAAAAACAGCATTGCCAGACTCCTTTGAAATCGTGTTCACAAACTTGACGATTTTTTTAACATCATCTTCGCATGCAGGTCTTCTTATTATGCTTATTTCAATATTATTATATGCAAGATTTGCCATATATATATCAGTTTTGTTTTTGGGTTTTATAGATTATGCATTAACTATTGATTTTTAATAATAGGCATCTGGTCAGTTGCCTTTTTCCATCAATATTTATATTTTTATAGGATAAATTTTATATGTAAACAGCGTAAATCCTGAATGTTTTTTATATTTTTGTTTTGATTTTATACCTATATAAAATTTAGAAATGCTGAGATAATTAATAATTAATAAGATACTTAAAGATATTTAAATATTTATTTATTAAATTTAAATTTGAAATTTTAAGACTGGTATTTATGTCGAATGGAATAGAGCTTACTGTTGCAGGCGCCTTAGTCACAGATGATGGGAAGGGCATTGCAAGAATTGATTCGAAGGCAAGAAAACTTCTTGGCCTTTCGCAGGGGGATGTTATAGAGATAAAGGGTAAGAAAAGGTCTACTGTCGCGATGGTCGCGCCTGCGCACCAGATTGACGAGGGCCTGGATTTTATAAGAATAGATGGATACATAAGGCAGAACCTTGGCATAGGAATAGGGGAGAAGGTATTTGTATTAAAAGCAGAGGTAAGAACTGCAGAAAAGATAACACTCGCGCCGCCCAGCAACCAGAAGGCTGTAATATCTCCTGATTTCGCGCAGTTTGCGAAAAACAAGCTGGAGGACAAGCCGATAATGAAAGGAGACATCGTGCCTATCCCTATGTTTGGGTATGTATTTAATTTCATAGCAGTACAAGTAGTGCCCCATGGGGTTGTAAAGATTGCAAAAGAAACAGAAGTCATTGTAAAGCCAGAGCCTGTGTCAGAGTCCATGATAAGGATCAGCGATGTGCATTATGAAGACATAGGCGGACTCCAGAATGAAATAAAAAAAATAAGGGAGATGGTTGAGCTTCCAATGAGATATCCCCAGGTTTTTGAAAGGCTGGGCATTGAACCACCAAGAGGCGTACTGCTTTCAGGGCCTCCTGGAACTGGAAAAACATTGCTTGCAAAGGCAGTCGCCAATGAAAGCGATGCACACTTTATAGATATTTCAGGGCCTGTCCTTGTGAGCAAGTTCGTCGGTGAAAGCGAGGAAAAATTAAGAGAGGTATTCAACGAGGCAAAGCAAAAGGCGCCTACTATAATATTCATGGATGAGATAGATGCGATTGCTCCGAAGAGGGAGGAAGCAACTAATGAAGTAGAACGGCGCATGGTTTCCCAGCTTCTCACGCTTATGGATGGAATTGGCTCACGTGGCGAGGTTATCGTGCTAGGTGCAACAAATAGGCCAAACAGCATAGACCCTGCGCTAAGAAGGCCTGGAAGATTTGACAGGGAAATAGAGATAGGCGTGCCTGACAGAAATTCAAGAAAAGAAATACTTCAGATACACACGCGTAACATGCCTCTTGCAGGGGATGTGAATCTTGATGAATTTGCAGATCTGACGCACGGATATACCGGCGCCGACCTTGCAGCGCTTGTGCGCGAATCAGCAATGGATTCACTGCGCATAATATTGCCTAAGATAATTGACAAAAAATCGATCCCAAATGAGGTGCTTGTATCACTTAATGTAAATAGAGAGAACTTTATGAATGCGCTCAAGAATATAATGCCCAGTGCTTTGCGCGAAGTATTTATTGAAAGGCCTAACATACATTGGGGGGATATTGGTGGCATCGAGCAGATAAAAGAGCAGCTAAAGGAGATCATTGAACTTCCGATAAAGCATCCTGAAGCATTTGAGGAAATGGGGATAAGACCGATAAAGGGCGTGCTACTCGTCGGAGCGCCTGGAACTGGAAAGACCATGCTTGCAAAGGCAGTCGCCACAGAACGTGAAGCGAATTTCATTTCAATAAAAGGCCCTGAACTGCTGAACAAGTATCTTGGTGAAAGTGAAAAGGCGACGAGAGAAATATTCAGAAAGGCAAGAATGGCAGCACCATGCATTATATTTATAGACGAGATAGACTCAATAGCAACGCCAAGAGATTCAGGAGAAGACAATACACTTGTAAGCCAAAGAGTAGTAGACACTCTGCTTACTGAAATGGATGGATTGCAGGAAATCAAGAACGTGATTGTGATTGCAGCAACAAATAGACCTGATATGATAGATGTTGCTCTACTAAGACCAGGGAGATTCGATAAAATAATAGAAATACCGATTCCCAACGAGAAGGCAAGAGAAGAAATATTCAAAGTACATACAAAAAGAATGCCTCTTGACAAGGATGTGTCTATAAAAGAAATTGCAAGCGCGGCTATAAACTATACTGGTGCAGAAATTGAAAATGTTTGCAGGGAAGCAGGGATGAATGCGATAAGAAACAAAAGGAAAAAAGTAATACGAGATGATTTTGTGTTTGCATTCAAGGAAGTCAGGCCTGCAATTCCAAAGGAACTCAGTGAAAAAATCAAGAAGTTCAAGGAAGAACCAGAATCGATGTATAGATAAAGAATTAGCAGTAATTAAATCAATTAGTGGGCACATGGATAAGAATAAATCATATAAATCTAATCCCAAAAACAATGATGACAGGGATTCTAACAAAAACAGCAGCGTACAGGAGTGTAATGGCCATAGCATAAACTCTTTTATCAGATCATGTGAAGACCTAAGCGCAGATGAGACGCCTAGAAGCAAAACATATTCTCAAAGAGTACTTATAACTAATGAGGATTACATTGCAGCGCAAAAGGTATGGAATGCGGGAGGTTGGATTATTATATATCTAAAAGGCATACGGGATTTAGATTACTGTGCGCTTGATGAAATGCTGGAATATATAAAAGAATATATGCCTTATAGAACAGTTGAAAAATATGAGTACAACTCACCTGGAGGGGGATATTATTCAAGTACTACATACAATAAAGAAATAATGTACATTAAAGAGCCCCCTGCAGAAAAAAAAGAGACTTATGGGAGATTTCTGGAAGAAGTCCTCAATGCGCTTGACTCCGTGCATGAATAGGCTTTTTTAGAGAGACTATAAGCTCCTCGATAATCTTTATACCGAGCATTGATGTGATGCTGTTTATGTCATACGGAGGGCTAATCTCCATCATGTCAGCGCCAAGATTAGACAAAGGCGCAATGGATTTTATAAGATAAAGCAGTTCAAGCGAAGATATTCCGCCCGGCGCTGGTACGTCTACACCAGGGGCAAATGCAGGATCAACAACATCCATATCTATCGAGATATAAACGTTCTTCAGCACGTTCTTACGTATGTATGAAGTTATAGCTCTTATTGATTTTGCCTTAAAATCAAAGATTGGAATAGATTTTATTTTATATTCCTGCATATTTTCCAGTTCCTCAATCTCTGGCTCCCGTATTCCTACAAGCACGCTTTTTTCAATGTCTAGCATGTCAAGCTTTGATGCATCATAAATGACAGACCCATAATAATGTGTATAGGAGCTTATGAAATCAGGATGTGCATCAAAATAAACAAGACTGAACTTTTGGCCAATGTCCTGCATTTTTCTATTGACTGAATGCAGAATCTCATAAGTTATTGAATGATCACCTCCTATGCATATCGGAACCTTGCCTGAATTCAGTATATTATAAACCCTGCTTCTGACATCCTCTTTTTTTATATTGCCCAAATCATATACCTTAAAATCCTGCACTATTTTTTTAAGAGATGCATCTGCAGGCTCAAAAAAAGAGTTGCCATGCTTTTTGATTGCATCAAATTTATTGAAAACCCTGCGTATTTCAGCAGGAGCAAGGGCTGTACCTTTTCTTTTTGCCCTTGATCCTGTTTCATCAGCTACTCCAAAAATAACAAAGTCAGCACTGCCATATTCACTATTGCTTAAAACAAATTTATTCATTGTAACAGCTCTTTAATTCAAAAACCAACTTTTGCGTCAGGTGTATCTTATTATCCTGTTGATTTCTGAACCTTTGTCAATCTTCAGCATGACCAATCCTACTATAATAAGATAAGCCCAGGATAATACAGAAGTAAATCGCCCATAGGAATACTGCGAGAATGCTATATGGCCTGTCAATAATGAGGTTGAAACACCTGGGATTATTATGAATGCAGACAGAAAGAACAATAAAATGTTGAATAATGAATAAAGAAGTGAAGGCGCATAATAAGTTTTAATTCCCAATAAATAGACGACTGAAATAATTATATAAAATGCGACCTCTGTTTCAAGATAAAAAGTTATTTGGGGAGTTGCACCTGGGCTTGCAAATAGATGTGCCGCAACTTCCATCAGCGCAAAAAATGCAAGTGAAAACCTTAACCAATGGATTTTGTCAAATGAATTTAATTTTTTAGCAATAGGTTTTTGCAGCATATTATTATCTTCTTTATTACTCAACATTCTTTTTAATTAATTAAAATAAAGTTAAAATAAAAAATAAAAGTAAATAAAAAAATAAAAAAAATAAAAATAAATTCTAATCTTAATTTTTAAAGCAGGTATTGCTTGCGTTTTCCAAAAGATTTACTGCTACTGTCTGGTTTAGTGCACCTGTACTTATATAGGTGTCAATACAGACTTTTGTGCTGTTATACCCCAGGATGCTATAAACATTCGCTGTGTTGTAGCTGCTTGTAATACCTACATAGTTTGGAGGAAGACTTCCTAAAAGCTTAATGCTTGAATTGCGGGCAGCAGAAAGGCTTGCACTTGATTTTAATTCATTGAATATCGGAGACACATAGCTGCTTGATGAATAATTCAATCCTGTTATAGATAAGGTACTATTTGATGTTGCATTCCTATAAACATTAAGTGTTGCAGTTGATAAACCTGCAGAGATGTTTGACGGAAGCTCTGAAACAGGGATCTGCACTGCTTCAAATCTCTGCATACCCGAGATAACTAAAGGATATGGTGAGGTATAATTAGAAATAGGCGGCAAAGTTGAATTTAAGTTTGATGTAGACGGGGATGACTGTGAACTGGTGATAGAGGAATTGCTGACTGTTGATATGGAGGGGGGAACTGACCTTGGCAGAGTGTAGTAATGAAATATCACAATTCCTGCAACGACAATTATAGCCAAAGCAGCTACAATATAAATAAGATTGCTGTTACCTTTGTCTTTTTTCTGTTCTGCATGTGCATGTTCATGATGTGCATGCGCAGGCATATCAGAATTATGAGCCTTTGTATTAGTTGTATTAGCCATTTAATCACAAATAAAAGTTATAATTATATACCATACTAATATTTATATAAGTTTAGGTGAACTCTAAGATAAATCCTGAATTTATAAGCTCTTGTTAGCTCCATTACAGTTCTTTTTGTTTATATACACTTTCAAACTTTTATACCTTCCTATTTTACGGTTCGCTTTCATTCCACTGCTAAAGCATGTAGGATTTCCTGCTCACTTTGTTAAAAAGATTAGGTAAAAACTATGCTGTAGAAGAAGCATTGGTAAGTTTGCGAAATTTGAAATCTAGAATCTTTGAAAAGGAAGCAATAGTATCTAAATTAACCATAGCTTTATGATGATAATGCTATTATGATATTATTCTATCTTTTCAATTTCTATGATGTTTAAATCTCCTTTCATGAACGGATACTTGTTGTCATTGTTCTGGGTAAGTTTTGCAAACGCATCTTCTGGCGTAACAGCATCTTCGACATCCTCTATCCTTGTAAGAATGATATTTTTTGTTTCATTACGTAAATATTTTATTCTAAATTTTGCCATTTTATCCTTGTTTTTTATTTTATTTTTTTAATACTTCATTGTATTTCATGCATAAGCAATGTTGGGGGCAGCAGGCAGCATAGCTGCACAGCTGCATAAACTAAGCATTAATAACTAATACCAGCCCCTTGCTTTCATTGCTGCTGAAACTCTTTGGACTGCGATTATATATGCTGCAGTCCTCATGTTTATTTTCTTTCCTTTGGCTGCATACTCTTCCTGTGTTTTTACAACATCTGCAAAGGACTTAGACATAATTGTGTCAAGCTTTGCATATACATCATCCTCTGTCCAATAATATCCGCTTATGTTCTGCACCCATTCAAAATAAGAAACTATAACACCTCCAGAATTTACAAGGAAATCTGGTGCACCGTAGATGCCCCTTTCGAACAGTATCTTGTCTGCTTCAGGAGTTACAGGCCCGTTTGCAAGTTCGAGCACGATTTTCGCTTTTACCTTGTCTGCATTTGCCTGCGTTATCTGGTTTTCAAGAGCTGCAGGAATTATTATATCTGCATCAGATTCAATTAGCTGCTCGTTTGATATTTTTTCTGCACCTTCATAATCAGATACTGTCCCTGACTGTTGTTTTGCCTTTTGCAAGCCTGCGTAATCAAGGCCGTCTGGATTGTATACTCCTCCTTTAGAATCTGAAATGGCAACTATTTTTGACCCAAACATTTTTTTTACTAGAGAAAATGCAAAATTGCCTGCATTTCCAAATCCTTGTATTGCAATCTTTGCATTCTTAAGGTCTATTCCTGCTTTCTTTGCGAGGTCACGCAGCACATACATTCCACCAAGTGCAGTGGAATCAAATCTGCCTTCTGAACCCCAGAGCTCAAGGGGCTTACCTGTTATCATCCCAAATTCATTATTGCCTGCAATCTTGGAATATTCATCATCCATCCATGCCATAATCTGCGGAGTTGTATATACATCAGGCGCAGGGATGTCTGTCTTAGGACCAAGCAGGTTGCCAAAACTCCTTATATATCCCCTAGACAGGTTTTCTATTTCATGCTCGTCCATTTTCTTTGTATCGCATATTACGCCTCCTTTTGCGCCACCCAATGGCAGATTTGCAAGCGCCGTCTTCCATGTCATCCACGCTGAAAGAGCTTTTACAGTATCAATGTTTTCCTGAGGATGGAACCTTATGCCCCCTTTTCCAGGGCCCCTTGCATTATTGTAAAGGACTCTGAATCCTGTAAACAACTCTGTTGAATTGTCTCTCATCTTAACAGGGATTTTCATTTCAACAGTGCGCATCGGCTCCCTAAGGATCATATGCACTGTCTTGTCCAGATTCATTATCTCTGCAGCAGCATCAAGTTGTGCCTGCGAAATCTTAAAAGGGTTTAGTTCATCCATTTGATCACTCATTTTTTAAATAGCAGAATTTTAAGCAAACAGACTTTAATTTATTTTTTATTTTAACTTTATTTCTTTATATTTCTTTATTATTCCTTTTATTTTATTTTTAGTACTTATTGCCTAAAAAATATATATAGATTGGCTAAAAAAAATATAGATTCGGGTCAATAGTTTTTACTTTACTTTATTCAGATAAGCATTATACAAATTTTTTCTCTTCTTTATTTGAGTCTATGCCCGGCATAATAGCAGAGAGCTCGCTGAATACATGCGCAATTGCAATTCTCCTCAAGAGATCTATTTCTGGGGAGATATGCATTTTCCTTGCATGGCCCATCTCTTTTTTTATTGATCTATTTATAAGGGAAACAATACTATGTGTAATCCCAATCACTCTGGTCTGGCTTATTTTATTTTTAGATATCATGCTTATTGACATGATTTCAAACCATTTCGCCTCTTCTGCTTTGTATTCCAAAGCTGCGCTGACGAGCTTCATATACTCAGGAGATATCCTGTAAAATATTTTATAAAAAACAGCGCCAAATGAGGCATCGTATGTATTCCTAAGCAAGAAACCTATAACAAAAATCCTCTCGTTCCAGTCGCTGACCTGCTCGACTGCATCGAAAACTGATTTTATATGCTGCGGCGGCGCAATCAGGGCATAATCCATTCCGTCAAGCAGGTTTTTGATTGCATTTTTATGCTTGTCAGTAATATCAAGAAGCTGCTGAAAATGCAGTGCATATTCAGGAGCAGGCTTGCTCTTCTCCTGCATCCAGTTTTCCAGAATCCTGTGCATCATAGCCTCCCCAAAATAAAACAATGAGACAACATATAATATGTCATTTATCCTGAACTCCATCCCGTTCTGCAGCGTTATGGTTGTTTTTGTCAGAACAGGCTTTTTTCTGGAGCTGATAATCGCAAGCAGGCTTTTTATTGTACCTATCTTGTCTTTTCTGGATTTTAGGTACTCCACAATAGGGCCAACAGCCCATTTAGGGATGCCCTGCTTTTCAAGCACTTTATCCAAGAACGCAGCATATGCTTTAGCCATTTCAAGACCTGTGCCTTATTTTTCCAGAATCAGTTACTTTTGCCTGCAGCGATGTATTATGCTTCTTGCGGCGGCGCGAGTAAACCCTTAATCCGATAATAAGGATTATCACTGCTGCAGCTAATGCATATATGACGGACTTGTTCTGCTCAATGCTCTGTCCTGCACTCTGAGGAGCGACCAACGCGACATAATAGTTGTTTGAGCCAGAAAGCTGCTGGTTTTGCGGGATATTGTTCTGGGTCCATTGCTCATAAAGAGTTATGGGATAATTCCCAGGGTTCCCGTTTGTATCTGCTGAGACATAAAAAGTAATGTTTTCAGACTGGCCAGGAGCCAACTGTGCAGAGTACTGGTTCGGGTCTATTGTTGAAATAGGGTAAATCGTCTCCAGTGTGAATGAGACATGCTGTGCTGCTTCATTGCCAGTGTTCATGACCTGCAAGGTCAGCGGTGCATAGGACTGCCCTGGCTTGATTGAAGCGCTTACTCCTGTCACCTGGAAAACTGCCTTAGGTTCCAGCGAAACGCTTAGGTTGTAGACCTTGCTTAATCTTGACTTGTAATTTGAGCTAGAATAATTAACTACTGCCTGCAGATTGTACTCTGTAGCACTAGTATTAATTATCTGCACGAATATTGTTCTATTCGCGCTGCTGCCTTCTAAACCTTCCTGTGCAATAGAAGGTATAAAAAAGTGCGATGGGTTCCCAATGCTTATTGAATTGGAATGCAGGAAAACAATACTTACATTCTTAGCTTCGCCTAGACCTATATTCTGGAAATTTACATTGAGTGTCTGGTTTGATCCTGCAAACACCTGCTGCGGATTGCTGGAATATATTGACGCCACTATATTAGGGGCATTTACAACCACAGATATAGGCAGATTAATAATCTCTGACTTCCTTTGACCTACGGAATTAGTGTAGTTCACTTCTAAGTTAAGAGGGTAAGTAGAATTTATTATATTTGTATTTGTTTGAATAAGGAAGTTTATATTATCCGATGAACCAGGAGACACTGACCCAAAAGAGTACTCATCAGATCCTAGTACTGTAAATATGCTGCTATTCATAAGCTTTATTGTTACATTTGTTGCATCTCCTGTTCCTATGTTTGAGACCTGCAAAGGTATCTGCTGCTGCGCATCAGGCAAGATATTTATTGATTGTCCTGATACTGTAATATTAGGTACTCCATATACATAAAATGAGATAGGCATTGAAGAGAAACCTACTATATTTTCCTGCGTAGAAGCCTGTGTAGATTGATATGTTGCATTTACATAAATTGTGTATGTTCCAGGAGCAAGAGTGGATGGTATATGGAACTTATATATGAAATGGTCAAAGTTGCTGCCCCCATACAAACCTTCTCCGATTGCACTTATCACATAAGTTGAAGAAGGAGATATATTCACTATTTTTCCTGGCGCATTCAGATACAGGTTTACATTAGTCAGCTCCTGTGAATAAGAGTTGAAGAGCTGAAATGTTACTGTTATATTGCTGCCTGCGATTATGGGCTGGCCTGAAATTCCTATATCAGACAGGCTCAAAGCGCCGTCGGCAGGGCTAAGCGTCGATGCGCCTGCAATAGAAAAATGCAGCATTGCGATAACCGCTATAACCAGTGGGAGAATTTTAAACAATTTGTTCATATTTGCACCTTTTTGCGATATTTTAATATTTTAACATTATTTTTATTTTTTTCTTTTTTGTTCTTCTTTTTTCATTTTCTTTTTGATTAAACTTTTTTAAAATTTATTTTCTTTTTTATCATGTTTTTGTTGCACTCTGTCATATAATAAATTCAGTCTATTGTAGTCTTGAAAAGCTTTACTGCAAAAATAAACATTACAACTATTCCTATTGCTAAAACTCCAAGATCAAGCATTATTGCATGCGGTGTGATATAGCCCAGCATTGTCACGCTCCTTATTCCGTCAACAGCATATGTGAGAGGATTGTACACATTGAATGGCTTGAATATGCTTGGCAATGATGTTGCTGGAAAAAATGCTCCTGACAAAAACCAGAGCGGAAGTGTTATAGCATTCATTATTATAGTGAATATCTCTATTTTGGGTATGCGCAGGGCAAGTATTATTGCGACGCAGCTGAATAGAACAGATATTGGTATTGTAAATGCGAATATCCATAATATGCCAAGAGGCCCCATCACAATCTTGACCCCATCAAGGAATCCTATTACAATCGCTATCGCAACATAAAGCGAGGACTGGGTTATACCTGAAAGTATTTTTCCTATAATTATAGAGATCTTTGAAATAGGCGCCATCAAGAAGTATTTCAGCGTGCCCACATCCTTGTCCTTAATAAGTGAAATTCCTCCATTGAATATTGATCCGAATACAGTTACCATTATAAGTATACCTGCAAATAGGAAGTCTTTATAGCTTGCCTGTGTGCCTGAAACAGGATTCTCAGAGATATTGCCTGATTTTGGCACTTGCGTCTGCTGCTGCATGCCTGAACCGAATTCAGATGCAGTTTGCTGTATAAAAGAAAGACCTGTTTGTATGTTTTCAAAATTGTTGTTATTATAATAAACAAGAAGGCTCGGGCCCTGCGCGCTGCTCGGAAACTGCGGCAGTATTATGACTACAAGGCTCACATTCGAGTTGTGCAGCATCTGCATTGCCTGCGCCTGGGTTGTAACAGACTGTACATTCAGCACATTGTTGAGCTCAAGATTAGAAATAAAATGGGATGCCTGCGGGTTGTTTGCGTAATTGACAATTGCTATTGGGATATGATTGACAGTATTCCCTATACCGCCAAGGAACACTATCATCACAAAAGGGAATATTATTGATCTAATTATATTTGATGCAAGACTAGTCCTGAATATCATCATCTCTCTTTTGAAAAGGGTTAAACTATCCTGCATTAATGCCATAAAACTCACCTCACTGCTTTATTTGACTGGGATGCATCTGCCTTTTGCTCAGCATCTCTAAGGGATGCACCAGTCAACTTTATAAATACATCGTCAAGAGTAGGCAGCCTGAGGCTTACAGAGAGCACTGGAGCCTTGCTTGACTTCAATGCATTCAATATTCTCTGGAAGGTATCTAATGGTGATTTTTCGACTGTTGCCTCTATCTTGTCATTTACTGCTGTAGAATTCAAGCCAAATTTTGCTTTTAGCATCTTTCTGACCTGCTCTACGTTTTCAGGCTTTGTTATAATCTCCAGAACATTACCAGATGCTATCATTTTCTTAAGCTGCGAAGGAGTGCCCTGCGCGATTATTTTTCCATGGTCTATTATAGCTATATTATCGCACAGCGCGTCTGCTTCCTCCAAATATTGAGTGGTCAGAATTATTGTAACCCCATCAGCCTTGAGCTTGCGTATGTCTTTCCACATTTGCACTCTGTTTTGTATGTCAAGCCCTGTAGTAGGCTCATCTAAAATAAGTAGCTTAGGCTCATGAAGCATTGATTTAACAAGATAAAGCCTGCGCTTCATGCCGCCGGAATAATTGCTTGCCTTCACATCTGCAAATTTTTCAAGCTGCGATTCGCGCAAGGCGAATGAAACCTTGCTTGGGATCTCTGACTTTGGTATATGATACAAATCTGCGCCAAGCGCAAGATTCTGCCTGCCTGTCAGTTCACTGTCTACAATTGTTTCCTGCGCCATGAATCCTATTATCTGTTTTACTTCCTTAGGATGTTTTAAGTTGTCCAGACCATCAACAACAATTTTTCCATCTGTCTGCTTTTCTATTCCAAGGATTGTGCTTATTGTAGTTGTCTTGCCTGCCCCATTTGGACCGAGAATTCCAAATATCTCTCCCTTGCCTATGCTGAAGCTTACGCCGTCAACGGCTGTAAAATTCCCAAAAAGCTTCCTCAGATTTTTAACATCTACAAAAGGCTGCATAGTACCATCTACTATCTAAATACTTGTCATATAATTTTTTTTATCTCATGCGCTGCATTTATGAAAATCTTTTTTATTGAAAACAAAATTTCAGCGCCTTGCTTTGTCAATATATAATAGGCTTTTTTATCATCTGATTTACCAGCTGCATTGCTGTTTATTTCATATATTTTTATATAACCTGAGCTTTCAAGCGACCTCATAGTATTATACACATCATTCTTCAATTTTACATTGTTTACATTAAAATGGTTTTTTATCATTGTATTTTTGCTTATTTCCTTAAGAAGACTATATGCGTAGAATTTCCTTTTTTTCAGCTTTGATAGTATAATAATCTTAAGCATTGACGAGTATACCTCATTCTTGAAGAATTTCTTGTCAATGCCTGCCTTAGTTTTTTTTCCTTTTTCTTTTTCCATACTTACCAACTAATTTTTAACTCCTCAGTTTATCCGACATCTGTTTTCTTAAATGCATATGCGCTCAGTGCAATCATAATGGCCGTCGAGATCAGCATTGCAGCAAGATCTGTCCATATGCTGAATGTACCTGAACCTGATAATGTTATCCTGAGTCCGTCAATGCCATATGTAAGGGGATTTGCATATGTAATATATTTAACAAACTGTGGCAACACGCTTATTGGAAATATACCATTTGAAAGGAAGAAAAGAGGCATTGTGAAAAAGCTCGTGACAAGCTGAAAGCCCTGGAAATCGCTGATAAATGAACCAAGAGTGAGGCCGAGTCCTATAAATGTTGCTGCTATCAGTGCCATAAACACAGGCGCAAGAATCAGAGCAGGGCTCATATGAATATTAAAGCCTATTAATATTGAAATTAATATTACTATTACGCTCTGTATGAGAGCAGTGCTTGCACCGCCAAGTATTCTCCCTATCACTATTGAAATTCTGGAATTTGGTGTTACAAGTATCTCTTTAAGAAATCCAAACTGCCTGTCCCATAAGACTGCTGTGCCAGAGGATACTGCTGTAAAAAGTAGGGACATACCTATTATTCCAGGGACTATGAAGTCGAGATAGCTTCCTCCTGTACTTAGGTGTATAAGGCTGCCAAGGCCGAGCCCAAGACCAAGAAGGAAAAACAGCGGCATCATGAGTATTCCAATAATTCTCGACTTTGCCCTTATGAACCTTTTTATGTCCCTAAGCCATAAAACATAAACAGCGTTTATCTCCATTTTATCTATTCCTTTTTGCATGCATTGCACGGATTCTGCCTTTCCATCCCTCCCCTTCTTCATCGCGTATGTTTTTGCCTGTATAATGCAGGAATACATCCTCAAGGCTTGGTTTGTGCAGCTCTATAGAACTAATTGTTGCATTGTGTTTTTCTGCAATCAGTATTAATCGCGGTATCTGGTGCTCGCCTTCATCAACAGTAAGATCTATGCGTCCGTCATGTGTTGATGCTGCCTTTATCCATTTTAGTGGCTTAAGGCCTTTTTCAAGCGAAGCTAACCCTGTTTGGACCTGCATAGAAATTATATCGCCTCCAAGCTTATCTTTAAGCGCTCTTGGGGTATCAAGCGCGACTATTTTTCCGTGGTCTACAAATGCGACCCTATCAGCAAGGTAGTCAGCTTCCTCAATGTAATGTGTTGTAAGTATTATAGTTATTTTATGCACGCTGTTGAGTTTCTTTATATAATCCCATATGTGCCGCCTTGTCTGGGCATCAAGGCCTATAGTAGGCTCATCAAGAAACAGCACCTTTGGTTCATGTATCAGACCTCTCCCTATTTCAAGCCTGCGCTTCATGCCGCCGGAATAATTCTTTACAAGATCATCTGCCTTGTCTTCTAACTCTATCAGCTTAAGTATCTGGGATATCTTTTTATCCCTCTGGTTCTTTTCTATATTATAAAGGATTGCATGGAAATCAAGATTCTCCCTCCCTGTAAGCTCGTCATCCAGAGAAGGGTCCTGAAAAACTATGCCTATATTCTTGCGCACATTATTAGAGTCACGGACTATGTCAAATCCTGCAACATATGCATTTCCAGAGGTAGGCTTAAGCAGAGTTGTCAGCATTTTTATCGTCGTTGTTTTGCCTGCACCATTTGGGCCAAGAAGTCCGAAAATCTCCCCTTTGTTCACACTAAATGAAATTCCGTCCACTGCCCTAAATTTACCGAACTGCATTACAAGACTATTAACTTTTATTGCTTCGTCCATAGAAAAACCAGTGCCAAAATGCATAAGCGCATGCCTGCTTAAAATTGATTGATTGATTAGAGGTTTTAAATGTTAATTTAAATGGAATAATCTAAATGAATAAATGAAATATTAATCTAAAATTAAATTTTAAATATTTAAAATTAAATTAAAATTTAAATTAATAAATAAAATTAAAATATTTAAATTTAAAACATTAGTTTAAAATTAATATAGTTTAAAATTAAACTATATTTTGCAATAATATTTTTAAGCATTTGCATTAATTAGCAGTAATTTAAATTATGACTGCCACAGTATAAGCATAAACAGTACATAAATAAAACATGAATAAAAAATAAAAGAGTATAAGAGATAAAGCCCATTTATTAAGACGGATATGTTATCTTTTTCCTATAAACCTTTGCAAAGTTAGTCAATTTATGCATATGAAGGGAATTCAGACCTGAAATATCATATACCTCAATGCCCCTTGCAAGCAAGGAATCTGCTATTAATGATCTATGGCATCTGAATGGATTCCCCTCTGCGCACATAATGGCAACTTTTTCAGTTTTACTCAAACCAATTAGCCTTAAGACTGCACTAGCAAACTTCCGAGTCTGCATATAATCTGCAAACCCTCTGAAACTTTTATTTATCCATGCAGTATTTATTGAATTAGCTTTTGGCTTGCGGAGCCCTCCAAGGTCCTCAGCATGCAAATATTTTATGCCCTCTTTTTTTAAACTCTTTTCAAGATTTAGCTGGTTAAAATCAGGCTGATGCCTTGATTTTGGTATAGATCTCACATCGACAAGCATTGTTACGGAATTTGCCTTTAGCATCTCAATAAATTGCCTTATGCTGCGAGTAGAATAGCCTATTGTAAAAATAGTATTTTGTTTTGCAGGCATATAGAACAACCTTCGCCATATTTGTTAATTGTTGCAGAATAGAAATTTAATACAGGTAATAAAATTCAAAGCACTAGCATGGATGCCTGCCAATTATAGCAGCACTGAAAAGCAAAATAGCAGTTTATTATCAAATGATAATAGTGTTATTATAGTCGTGTTTGCTATAAATTCCTTGTTATAGCCTGATCTCAATCTTTTTTTGATTCTTCTTTATTGTCACTAAGCAATGAAACATCTTCATAATTCTCATTCCCGCAATATCCTCGCAGGAAAGCATTGAACAATTTTTTTGACGTGTCCTTATCTAATTTACCTTTATTTGCAAAACTTACTTTGATTTTATCCATTTCAAATTCTTTCTTCAAGGAGTAAGCAGTATTTAAGCTTACTGAACTATTTTTGAGTTCCCCTGTTACTTTATCTTTTTTACAAAATTCAGTCATTTTATCATCTTAGTTGATTGAAACGCGAATGAATTTTTTATAGTTCATTTTATTTTGTTTTTCCTCTTCTATCTTTTTGTCTGCGATAGAGTCTATGCTATATGCATTAAGTCTTAATAGCTGCTCTTTTTCAATATAATCTGCAGCGAAACTTACAAATGGATTCTTGTCATTCTTTAATTCTGCGAGTTTATCGCCTGTAATTTTGCCTATTGTCGGATTAAACATAGCTACTACTTTTGTAACTGGATCCCCATTTGCCAATAAATATTCAAGTTGCTTAGTATTTTTTGTCTGTTCTGCCGTCGCCAAGTTTATCCACTTTTTATACTCTTTATAATATTTATCCACATCATCACCCTATATTTTTTTATGTTAGTCTACATATTTAAATATTTTGTACAGTAAACCTGAGGAGCTAAACAACTGCATTCAAAAGCAATTTTTCCTTCATCTCTTTCTCTGCCACTAACTCCCAAAGCAAAATACATACCATCTATCATTTGGGATGAATATCTCATTATATAAACCCGCAAACTTTTGCTATGCGTAAAGATGATGCTCTTAGCCTTTTTAAGAAGCGAATACTGATACCTGCTCATTTGATGATCAATGTAACTCTGAGGATCCCAATAAAAATCGCTTGATATTGTCTATAAAAGAATATAGAAAAACAAAGAACTAAAATTATAATACAGAAAAATAATACAGAAAAGACAGAACTAGGGTATAAATCCAAATCCTACTTTTATAGAGTATGTATGGGCTCTATAGGAATCAGTTGTTAAGTGTGATGTACAAACAACAGCAAATAACAGTATTTGATAGCTTTTGTCATTAAGTAATTAAATAAATTAACTTAGCGAACCTATAATACCTATTAGTTCCTTCGTGGAAATAATTCGTATCCTTTTTTGTGTGCCGAAATCCCGATCATGGCTCCATATAATTGTATTTTCATAGAGTGCACACGAGATATATAGCCAGTCCTTTGGATCCTCTACGATGCTTGCTGCAGCTGGAAGGAAAGGTTTAAGATTCTTGTCTGGCACAAGCACAAGCTGACCAAGAACCTTGTCAACTAATTGATAGAGTTCTTCATCACTCAGTCCTGATTTTTTTCTTACTTCAACAAGGTAACGTGCAAATTCATCAACAATGAATTCTGGTGCAAAAAGTGACAACGCAGGATTAAAGAACATTCTTCTTGTTGTTGAATCCTTTATGAGGCATGCAAACAGTACATTTGCATCAACTGTTACTCTCATTGAGAAGCGCCTCTGCATGTTTTGCAGCGTTCTTTGAAATTTTCGCACTTATTAACTTCCAGGTCTTCCAATTAAGCCTACTCTTCTTAGCTATGCTCTCAGCTTCCTCAAAATCTGCAATTTTCTGTTCTATTACATTTCTTACTGCACTTGACCATTTGACTGAAGAGTACTTCTCCATCTCTTTTTTCAACTCCTCACTTATTGAAAGAGTGATATTTGGCATATAAATCACATAATTATTATGTGAATAAACATATTTAATATTTACTATTCAAGCATACGACGACCCATACTCCCCTCCCCCATAAACATAAAATGGACTCGGCGGGATTCGCACCCGCGTCTCCAAGCAACTTATATTATGAGCCGCTGCTTGTAATATTATTGCCGCCGCCTATTTGATTTAGCTTATTCTTTACACTCCTATTAAGCTGGTTTGTCGAGCCTATCTGTTCATTTGCATCAATGTTGTTTACAGCGACGGCTTTAAGCGAAGTTACAAGCATGTAAGTCTCATTCGGTGCGACAGCGATCTTGGTGTTCATATCCATAAGTACGGATATGTTGCCAGACACGCCACTACCAATAACATTGGCGTTTAGCTGATGATTAAGTACGTCTACATTATAGGTCTTGTTGCCTATAAGTATCCTAGCGGAAGTTATATTGAATCTGATCACGCCAACACTGGCATTCACCGGCACTTTGAGCTTTCCTACCACCTCACTTACATTTGCCAGTGACATCAAGTTTACTATGCCTGTGGTATTATCAGTAATCCATCCTGATGAACCCCGCATGCGAACCTGGATAGAAGAATATGACACCAACAAACCTTGCGTGCCATTGGGCACATTCGGCGGATCTGTCAGTTGGATTGTTAAAGTAGTTGCCACCTGCCCTCTGTGCTGCACCAAGCCGATGAATACACCAACGCCAATGAATGCAACTATGGCAACGCCCATCAGTATAAGAGGTATAATGTTGACTTCCTTGACGCGAATGGCCTTTTCAATGTCGAATCCCTGCTTTATGCGATAATATTTCCACCGTTTGACATAATTGTTCTCTACTCTTTCTATCGCGCCCATTCCTTCAAGTTCAGCAATATGCACACTCACGGTGGATGGCGACAACTCCAGGAGTTTACCTATCTCTCCTGGCGTGCGCGCCTGCTTCGAAAGAATTTTGAGTATTCTCTTTTTTGTGTGCCATGTCTTGCTCATTAATTTCACCGTTTTATTTTAAGCTCTGGCTTTTCCTTCCTGAACAGCGCGGCATAGACCAGCAGCGCCCAGATTAACAGTACATATATACCGAACAGGAAAATAACCTCTTTCATTTCTAAGGCATGGATCAGTCCATTGCGGTTGATATTCCCATATCCAAAGACCAACATAGTAACACCAGCTACTAACATTAGCCCAAAAACTACAATCGTCAATGGTTTCGCCGCTCTTTGCCGCATAAATTCAACCTTTATATGATTCTAAAATCTTGCTTCTGCACTGACCCCGCCAAAGAATTGGCGGGCAGGCCAGTGCCTGACTCCTTCTTCCATCAGTTGTCAATTTCAGCTCCTGCTTGCACAGCTTTTGCCGTGTCGGAGTCCCTGCCAACTTGCTGAACGTTCAGTCCGCTTTGTACATTGCTTTGTACGTTCAGTCCACTTTGTACATTGCTTTGTACGTTCGCACCGTTCGGTATGTTGGAGAGCGTTGACGCCCCTACTAATGGCGCGTGCGTTGTGCTGCTTTGCGCACCAACTATACCTACCATACCGACTATTGTCAGTACTGCGGCAACCATTGCCGTCATTCTTATTCTGTTCATTCTATCACCGCTATACCTTAGTAGCTATATATTAAAATAGATATTTAATTCGTTCGTTTTTATTTCGTTTTTAACGTCGTAGAATTTGAATATCTAATTATAGTGTTTTATAATAATTTAACTCCTCCAGCAAAGGCAGGCAAATGCATTGAAAGTATTTGTTTTGAAGGTTCATAAATATTATAACGCTATAAATATATGGATTAATACCAATTGCCAACAGTGGTTAATGAAACATATAAAGAATTGCAGGCAAGAAATATTATAAAGGTATTGCAAGCTGCAACCAAATCATTTTATGCAAAGTGTATGGTAATTAGTATGATAAATAAGGCTTCATTAGAGAGGGAATTGCCAAATATAAGAGATTTCTTTACAAGTATGACAGATATAGAATTGGATCTTCCTGAATTAAAAATTTCTTATAATCTAAAAGATGTTAAAGAATATTGGGAAAATACAATATCAATAAATCCAAATTATCTTAAATCCTATAATCAAAGGCAACAACAAAAGTTGACTTATAAAGGATTACTTTCCCATGCTTTTTTCCATCATGCCCAGCATACGAGAATTAAATTTTACGACCCTAGCATACTTTGGAGCAAATTAGAATGTTTTAAATTAACTAAAAATCAGATCCAAGACCTGGTGAATAATATATTCGAGACCACGGCAATGTTTTTTGCCGTTTCCTATCTAACAAAGACATTATATGGTCATAAAAAACAGGCAAAGATTCTTAAATATCTAAATTCAGAATCTTACGCACCGCCAAGAGGCAATTTCTTTAAAGGGAACGACATAATAATACTCTTTTATACCCACAATAAATATAATGTAGCTAAAACAATAAAACAAACATTGACTTATTACTGGACAGGCCAAAATGGCCAGGCTGTTTCTTAGCTCCACCAAAAAGAAATAAATTAATCTCTATAAACTTTAGACTTGGTGGCATTTGCTAGTTTTGTCTTTCCTGTTTCCAAGACTTTTCTGATAAAATTCTTTCCCAAAGCATTTTGCGGATTCGACGATACATACCCTTCAAGTAACGTGACGAAAACACATTGTCATATACGCGATGATATGTTGTGGCCAGCACCTTTAAAACTGTATGGCTACATAATTAAATATCTATATAAATGTAGACATTATGTCCACAATATTTAAATATCTATATAACATAGACATATCATGTCATTTATAGAAAAACAGAAACATGGCGGGCATTTCTACTTTTACTTGGTTAAGAACATTAGGATAACACCGACTAAATTGAAAAAGCTTAGAATCTTCTTAGGTAGGAAAATACCGAAGCAAAAAGAATTGCAAAAATACTTCGTAGAGTTAGAGAAAAAGGCCATGGAGCAGTACCAAACTAGGTGGTTGCCAAAGGAACTTGTAGAAAAAGTTGATGACCTAAGTGCTTCCATAACTGTGTTTCATAAAACACTGACAAACGTGTTGCCAAAAGACTTCATGGTAAGGTATACATACAACACCAACGCAATAGAAGGCAATCGTTTAACGCTCAGACAGACGGCATTGGTGCTTAGCGATAGGATAGCCCCTGAAGGTACTCGCGCAGATGATGTGATTGAAGCTCTTAATGCAGTTGATGCGTGGAATTTTGCTAAATCCTACAAAAATAAATTAAATAAAAAGTATGTATGCAATATACAGTATGAAATAACAAAAAATACTTCCTGTAGAATACAGGGGAATTACAGGGATAATGAAGTGAGGATATCTGGTTCCGAGCATGTTCCGCCAAAATCAGCAGATGTTACAAAACTGATCGAAAAGCTATTTGCAGAATTTTATTCAGAAAGGAAGATATTGCATCCGATAGAGCTTTCTACGTTTTTACATAATAGGTTTGTCAACATACATCCATTTACAGACGGTAATGGGAGAACGGCGAGATTGCTTATGAACTGGGTATTGCTTAGAAATAAGTTTCCCCCTGTGATAATTGAGGTTTCCAACAAGGAACAATATTACAACGCAATAGAAGCTGCAGATAAAGGAGACCAGAAACCTTTTGCTATTTTCTTAGCTAATCAATTGCTCTCACAATATACTCTGCCTTTACCAAGTTAACTTTAAGCAAGGTATGGACTCGGCGGGAATCGCACCCGCGGCCTCCTGCTGTTTTGATGAAACTTTTTCTAAAAGTTTCTTTGCAAAGCAGGCGCTCCACTACTGAGCCACGAGCCCATAAAAAGGGATATAAAAAGTGAATTTTAAATTCTATGCTTTTATTATAAATGCCTCATTAGTTTGCCATAATGCTCCCCAAGTTTCTCGAAATCTTTTAAGTCCTTTATATCCTCTTTTCTAAGAGAACTTATATCAATTTCTATTTTCTTGGTTTGCCCTTTATCATTTACACTTCTAATATACTCGAATCGGACTTTTTTTCCTTTAATCTTCATGAAAACCACTAAATTATAAAATATTTATTTTATTATATTAATTTAATTTATAAAAGTTGTTATTTATTTTTAGTTGGATCTTTATCTCTTCTTTTTTGATTTTCCTTTTTTGGAATTTGGTTTCTTATTCTGAATGCGCTTTTTGGCTGAAATCTTTGCATTTGGTTTTTTGGAGTTTGCTTTTTTTGTAGGTATGGGTTTCTTCTTTAATGCAGCAGAAACTGCTTTTGTTTTTGTGATTGCCTTTTTAGTGTAATGCTTTACTATATGCTTGACATTGTGCGTTATTCTTTTTGCAGCATTTTCTTTTTTTGTGAGATCTTCTATGACCTTCAATTCATTGCTTATGTGAGGGTCATTGCTTGTTTTTTCAAGAACAGAATCAATAAAAGAATCATTCACAGATTCTGAATCCTTTGAGGAATTTGAAAGTAAGGTATTTTCAATATCTGTTCTCTTCAGTATTTTATCAAGCAGGTTCAGTTTCCTGATTTTTTCAAGTTCCTCTTTGTTACTCTTGTTATTTTTTTTCATATACACACTCCAGGATTAAAATGTAATGTTTATTGCATTGCAATTTTATCTCACAGATTTTTTGATTTTCTTTTGATGAAACTTTTCTTAAAAGTTTCTTTCTTGATTGAACTTCTTCCTAAGAAGTTTAGAATATATAGGGAGAAAACCCTTAATAAGTTTTCGTTCAAATGGGCCTTATCCTGGTTTAAGCGAATGATGTTCTGTTTACATGACTGAAGCACACAGGATATTGCTCATGCTTCATATTCCTGGTTGAGCTGAGGAATCGTCACATTGTACTTGTCCTTCAGCTTTGCCTGGAACTGCTGCATTTTGGTGATTTCGCCGTGGACCAGAAATATATTCTTAAGGCCTCTTATTTTAGAAATCATCATCTCCAGCTGCCTCCTGTCGGCATGCGCTGAAATGCGGTATGTCTCTACGCTAAGGCGTATATCCACAGGGGCATTGTTTATCGTGACCCTGGACGCGCCGTCCTGAAGATCCCTACCCATCGTGCCCTGCGCCTGGTATCCTACAAGGATAAGCTTATTCTCTTTCTTGCCGGCGAGCCTCGAGAGATAGAACATTACAGGGCCCCCTGAAAGCATTCCACTGGTCGTGACAATCATGCATGGCTCCTGGCTCGCTATTATTTCCGTCCTTGTCTTCCTCTCGACAATCTTGAAGTTCTTGCTCTTGAACGGATCGTAGTCGCTCATCAGTATCCTGCTCTGGAGTTCCTTCCTGCAGAAAATCACATTATGCCTGTATATGCGCATGACCTTGCTTATCATCCCATCTACATATATCGGTATCTTTTGCATGGCACCAGAGTTTATGTAGTCATCTAGGAAAAAAAGTATTTCCTGCGCCCTGCCTACAGCAAAGCTGGGTATTATTATCTTCGAATCAGTCTTCGCAGACTCATTGATCGAATTGAGCATATCCTTTGCGACTTTTTTCTCGTCTGGGAATATGTCATTATCCCCGCCATACGTCGTCTCTGTTATAAGCGTTGTCGCCTGCAGGTTCTTAATGTCTGCGCCGTTTAAAAGCCTTGTTTTAAGCAGGTTCACATCTCCTGTATAGAGTATGGTATCTTTGCCATCGCTCACGCTTATCAATGCGCTTCCGAGTATATGGCCTGCAGGAATCATCTTTATTGTTAAATCCCTGAACTTGAACTCCTTTTTGTAGTCTATTATCCTGAACTTTGCATTCAGCGAATTTAGGATGTTCTTGTCAAAATTGAGATCCGTGTTGATTTTGAGATAGTCGCTCAGCAGAACGTTTATCAGCTCAATCGTAGGTTTTGTCGCATATATATTGTTTTGGTAATGCTTTGCGTAAAGAAAGGGCAGAAATCCCATATGATCTATATGTGCATGTGAGATGAATATCGCATCTATCTGCCGTATTTCCTCATCGTCTATTAGGGGATACTCCTCCCTTTTTCCTAGTTTTATTCCGCTATCAAGCAGGATTTTTGTCCTGTCTGTAGAAATCATGATGCAGCTCCTTCCAACCTCCTGTGCTGCTCCAAAAAATTTAATTTTCATATTTACATCTATTAATTAATGACTTATGCATTTATATTTTTATTGTTTATGTGGCCTTACGACGCTATGCACTATTATATATTATGCATTGCGCACTATCGCGCCACTGATACTTGCTATGGTTACTTGCCTATTGCTTGCTGGCTTTTGGTTTCTTTATGACAACAATATCTTCTATACTGAAATTAGGGGTTTCTTTTACCTCATATTTCCTATTGTCCTCGCCATGACCATGCTCTTTATATTGCCTTTCCCTGTGCTGGTACTCGCCGGGCTTCCTGCCTGACCTGCTCAACGCCCTTAGTTTTGAGAAATAGTCGTCAAGTTTAAGGTCTATCGCAGAGATCTTTTCATTAAGATCAGTAACGCTTGTCTGGTACTGCACTATATCTTTTTCAACAAGTTCCAACTTCCTTTTCATTCTTACAAATTTCATTGATTTTGAGAGCTCTTCATTGACTTCGTTTACCTTCCTTGCGATATCTTTCTCCTCCTTAAGAGAAAGAGGTGAAGTAGAAATCTTAAATTCCAGCCTATTTTTAAGCCTTTTCAGGTATGAAATTTTCTTGAAGTCAGTCGTATCCTGTGTCTCATTCAGCATCTTTGTTATGCCTGCCTTTTCGCTCTCTTTATAGTAAAGCCTGTACTTATTTTCTTTTATCTGTTTTATAAGGTCATTCCTCTGCTGCCTGAGGCCGTTTATTACTTCCCTCAACTTGTCTAGCTCTTCTTCTTTCGGATTCTTAGGAACCTGCTTTGCTGCAACGTCCTGGACAGCTGATGCTTCCTCTTTTTTATGATTGCTTTCTGCATCATGTGCTTCAGCATTATCATTCTGCGTATTTTTATTTTCCTGCGCTGTAGTGTTATCGAACTCTTCAGCCCTATTTATATTGTCTTCAGCTTTCTTGTTATCCTCAGTTATTTAATCGCCCTTGCCTTTGGCTTGTTGTTAATCTTTCAATTGGAGAAAAATTTTGTGCATCAACCATTATTCTGTATTCTCTCATGTTTTGCTTTGTTTTTATTTATCTGATTTGTGGCTTAAACATTTTTGCATTTGCTATCTGAAATAAGATATTTAAATTATAAGACAGAAACCTTTAAATTATAAAATATAAATTACAAAATAAAAATTATAAAATAAAAATATAAAGCATAAACAAGAATTGTACAGCTTTATCTACATGGAATTCTGATCAAAACCATTGAAATAATAGTTTTATTTATTTACTTATTCCTTTTTAATACTTACTATTTAATCATTACCCTATTCTGCATATAGAAATTAAGCAAATAATTAAAAGTTAAAAATGGCATAAAGTATTTATTATGTAATTACTTCGTAATTACCCATTTAATATTTTATTTAATATTAATTATTCAATTTATTATTACTTGCAATAACCTTTTTATATACGCTGATTAATTTATCTGTCATTTTCTCAACAGAATAATTGCGCGCTGTTTCTATACTATATTTATAGTGTTTTGTGTTATTTAATACTTTTCTTATTTTTCTGGCGCAGCTTTTGTAGTCATTTGGCGTGAATAGCTCTCCATTTTTTCCTTTTTTTATTATATCCTTGAGCGCGAGCCTGCTTGCGCCAACGACCGGCTTCCCGCATGCCATCGCTTCAAGCGCTACAAGGCCCTGGGTTTCAAATGTAGAGGGAATGCAAAATAGATCACATGCTGCATAGTACCTGCCAAGATGCCTGTGCGTAACGAATCCAATAAATTTGAACCTATCCTGCAGTCCGCTCCTTTTAACTATTTCCTTATAATATTCCCCTGCAGGCCCATCGCCGACAATTACAAACTTTATGTTGGTATCAAGGACCTTTGCAGCTTTTATCAGGACCTCAAGCTTCTTTTCCCTGCTAAGTCTACCTGCATAAAGCACAATTTTATCATGTTTGCCTTTGAACAGTTTTTGCCTAAGAGCCGCACCATTGACATTTGCATTGAAATAATTTTGGTTAAGTCCGTTAGGCACAATGTGAATCTCGCTCCTGATCCCATGCTTTTGCAGCAACTTCCTGATGGAATCGCTCGGTACGATTATATTGCTTGTACTATTATAGAAAAACCTTGTATATTTCCATGAGTACTTAAAAAACAGGTTTTTTATATATTTATTTTTCGGCGCATACTCCTTTAATATTGATTTATCCATAAAAAGAGTATGAAAGCTGGAGACAACCGGAATCCTACTCAGTTTTGCGGATGCTAGGCCTGAGATGCCCATTGTAAAAGGAGTCTGCACATGTATTATATCAGGATTAATCTTATAAAGCTTCAGCGAGCTGAAAAATGGGAATAACGCAAGATTGTACTGGGGATAATTCCTGAATTTTATTCCTTTTATTACAATCACATTCTTGTTCCTTGATTTAAGCTTTGTAACTGCATCCCCGCTAGTGAATATGTATACCTTATGGCCCCTCCGCTCGAGCTCTGCACTAAAATTCACTATCGACGTGACAACACCATCGACTGCAGGTATATAGGAGTCTGTATAAAAAACTATTGTCAATGGCTTCAAATCAGCACCCTAACTAAATTCGCAGATAAGAAGAGCGCAAATGGAAAGGCATTTAAAAAAACAGATTGCAATTAAAATTCTGAAATAATAACTTTTAAACAACTATTGCCTGGCCCCCTGCTGCCTTGATTTTATCTTCTGCCTTCTTTGAAAATTTTGATGCTTTGATTGTTACTGGCCTTGAAAGATTCCCATTGCTAAGAATTTTGAAACCCGGAAACTCTAATTCCTGCTCACTTCTATCCATCTTGCTTATCTGCGCCAATGTAACATAGTCAAGTGCCTTTCTATTTGGATTAACAAAGCCCTTTGGCCTGCCTATCAGCTCAGGAGCTTTTGCAGTATACCATGTAAAGCTGTGCTTTTTGCCTCCGTTTCCGACTCCTCCCCTATCTCCTGCGCCTCTTCCATTTTTGATGTTGCCTCTGCCCCATCTTCTCGCTCCAAGGTGCTTTCTTGATTTTTTATCTTTTCTAACTACCATTTTAATCATTCATAAAGTTATATTTTTAATCTATTAAAGTTATTAAAATACTATTAAAGGCATTAATATTAATATAATTTAATTTAGGGGATATATCATTCATTGCCTTATTATATCATCCTGTTAATTAACTCATTTATTTGCTCGCCCATATACCCAAGAGAGCCACCCTGTTTGAAATTCAGCTTTGTGCTTTTGAATCCATGCTTTGGAGGATGCAGCCTGAATACTGTCTTCAGAGCATTTATATCACTCTTATTTGCAATAAAATCATCAGCGCTTTGCTTTATCCCATTCTTTGCAAGGAGAGCTTCAAGGTTTTCCTTATTTATTTCTCCATACGCCACATAGTTCTCGCATTGCTTTATCATTCCGAAATAGGAATCAGTCACATTCAGAAGCACGCAGTTATTGACATAGTTCAGATTGAGTCTTTTCATTGTCTCCTTTATATTTGTCTTGACATTGACTCTGCCCCTTATCCTTATCACTGCTATAAGCTTGTTATTTAGGGTATTATTCATAATAAACACGACATTTTCAAGATAATTTAAGATAAATAGTTAATTCAGAAATTCAGACACTAAAATAGTAATTAATAAACAATTAATATAATAAAAATAAATAAAAATAAAAGTCAATATAATAAATAATTAATGGAATAAATTGGAATAATTTAAATTTAAATATAATACAAATGATAAAGGAATACATAAATACTGCATGGCCAATCCAAAAGACTAGCGCCTTTACAAATTTTCTGTGATAAGCTCAGCAGAAAATGATATTATATTATTCATTAAGAAAATATTTAAATCTTTTATTTATAATCTAAGTTTTAAATAAAAGCGTAGTTTCAAGCCATGCGCATGATATATAAAATCATTTGTCCTTATTTTCCTCGATTTTCTTCTGTTTTTCCCTTTCTTCTGCTGCTTTTTCCCTATTGATCTCGCGCTCTTCCTCCTCTTCGCTTTCCTGTTTCCTTTGCGCTTTCTCTTTTTCAAGTATCTGCTGAAGGTGCTTGCCAAGAATAGTATCCTCAAATGCTGTTTTTTTCTTGGCTTCTGAAATAGCTGCATACTCGTTTGCTATATTTTTAAGATTAGATTTATTGCTCATTAAATGCGTTGTCTCAGCAGTTGCAAAATCAACTGCTCTACGCAGGTATTTCTCATTTACTGTATCATTCGAATCTGCAAGTGCATTGCGCACTGTCGACAAAGACATTCCATTGCTGCTGATTTTAATTCCATCAAGTGAGTGCGCCAAGTTAGGATCTGTTTTGATTGCCTCACTTTTTAAATAATCATATGCTTCCTGTGTTACAGGCTTACTGCCTATCTTCTGCTTGAGCAGCTCCATGGTCATTGAATTTGCAAGATCAGAAGGAGAATATGGGCTATAATTATTTATTTTCTGGTTTATCTCATCCAATAAAGAAGGATTGTTATTTTTAAGATTAGAAATAAGATCTGATTTGAAAAGCTCTGTATGCATTTCTTGGAAATGTTCATGTATGTTTTCATTGACCCTATCTGCGAACTCAGAAACAGTTTTACTATTGGTTTCCTTCACAATCAATGCCGCTTCCCTCCTAGACTCTTTGTATGAATCCATTATTTTTTGGCGGTTTTCTTCATTTAGGATTACATTGTTTCTTGAAAGAATTTCAGCCTCTTTTGCAGAGTTCTTTTTATTAATTGCATCTATCAAGTCTGATGCATCCTTATCTGACAAACTTATATTATTATCTTTCATAGAATTTTTAAACAGGAGTGCGCTTGTCAGATCTAGATAACCTTCATTTCTTTGCTTTGCTGCTGTGGAGGTATTAAGGGCAGATGCAGGCATAACTGTCGGCGAATTTTGTACACCTGCGCCTGGAACAAAACCGCTTGCAGCTTTAAGCTCATTTCTGATTGCTTCAAGATTGATTTTATGCGCTTGGCTTCTGAAATATCCGATGCTTTCTTTTGAAACACCTCTTTCTACCAGTTTCTCTTCAATGCGCGGAGTCTTAAGATACTGCTCAGGGCTTATCTTATTATTTGTAATATCTTGAGCCATAAGATGATGCTGGCCAGTAAAAAAACCGAATACACGTTGTGGCAGTGTCTGGTTTCCGACTCTGAAATAAGATCCAAGCGCAGCATCATGCACTGTGCGCTCTGAGTTTTTAACATATGTTTGGATAGACTTATACGCCTCTGGATTTGATTTTTTAAAGTCTTTAAGATATTGAGATTTAATTTTGTAGTCAATATTATTTTGCTTGCGTTCTATTTTTTCTATTTTTTCCTCAAGCGTATCTACTTGTGATTTCTTTGAAAACAACCCTATGATAGGCATGCTTACATTAACAGTGCGCTTCTGGCCTTTCACAGATTCATAGCCAAAGCCAGAAAGATGAAATACTGTTTTCTTGGATTTTGCTTGCTCTTTCTTTTCAGTTTTCTTTTCAGATATTTTATTTTCAATTTTTTTGCGCTGTTCTTCTAATCTTTTCTTTTCAGCATTCAATGTGTTTATTTTATTTGAAGCCTGTTTTTCAAGCTGCTTTTTTTTGTCTTCCTCTAACTTTTTGGTTTTCTCAGCCAGCCCGAAAGTTGCACCTCCTATCGACATAAGCACAAAACCAGACGCAGAAAGCCCTGCAGGCGCTGCTGCAACAGCCGCGCCTCCTGGTTTCCCTTTAGGCACCTGCTTTTCTAGTACAGAAGGTGTTTTTGCTGCTCCCCCAGTACGGGATAAACCTTGCGCTATTTCAAACATCCTTGTTGTTAGCTTCTGCTTTTTTGCTTTTTGCTCATTAAAATATTTAGGTATGCCTTTTGTGGCTGCTTTTCTTGCGTTTGCCAATGTCTTTGCGCTTGCACTGGTCTTTATATTTCCTAGAGACTTGAAGCCTTTGCCAGCACCGCCCCCTTGCGAAAAGCCAAGCAATGAGCTAAGTCCAAAAAAAGAGAAAAAGTCCATGCCTCTTGAGAGCCCTGCCGCAGCTCCTATGAGTATTATTATCACTATTATAGGCACCAGTGTTAGTATCGCGCTGAAGCTTAAAATAATCATTTTCTCATTCTTTTTTTACTTTATTTATTCTGCTTTTTTATACATGCCTTTCTTTTGATGAAACTTTTCCTAAAAGTTTCTTTTGATGAAACTTCTTTAAAAATTCTTATTATATATTGTATTTTTCATTTTTAATCCTTGCTTTTATTTGCTGCTGCGCCTCTTGTGCCCTTTGGTATCTGCATGCATGCGCTGGCTGCGTTTTCTATTTAACAGGATTGCCGCAGCAGATGCTGCTGCAACCAATAAGACCAAGCCTACTATTTCATAAGCAGCATTTATGTTCCCAAAGCTCAAAAGATAGCTTCCGATTGGGAAGGATATTGCAGTTGAATTAGGAGCATTAACATAAGAGTATTCAAGAGTATCTCTAGTATATTTATCGTTCACATTGTTGAAGAACTGATTTGCACCTGTTGAGTAAGACAGATTGGTTTGCACTATTATCTGCGGCTCTGGGGCAGGGTCTCCATAATATACTGCTATTACCTTAGCAGTACCCGTGCCACATGTGTTAAATGAATACGAGAACTGTCCGTTTGTTACAGGAACTACTGCCATAAGACCCATTTCAGTCGTAAGCGTGCCTGTACCATTTACAAAATCAGGGCTGCAGTATGCCTTGAATCCATTAAGTGTACCGGTTGTTGGGAGACCATAATAACCATATATATTGCAGTTGTATTGCGGCAGTTGGAGCATTGAATTTATAGGTGGCTTGCAATTAGCAGGTGCATGGAATGTCACTGTGCTTGCGATGTTAGGGCCTGAATCCTGCGCCTGGTATCCTGTCGCTATCTGCTGCGCCTGGCAGATATATCTTGAGAACTCGTTGCTCTGCTGGCCACTGCAATCAGGTTGGGTTATGCTCGCAAGAGGGTTTGCAACAGTGCAGTTGTACATAGGAAGGCCGAATGCGCAGGTCTGGGCAGCGGTGTAATAGCCATTGCCGAGCCCTGGCCCTTGGCCCTGATCTATATCATAGTAATTTAGATTTGAATCATAATACAGGTAAATATTCCCGGAAGAGAGGGTATTAAGAAGAGAACCGCCAATTCCAACAACATTGCCCGATATAGATACTGCGGTCTGGTTTCCATTGTTTGGATTCACCTGTTCGCTAGACTGCATATTTATTGCAATTATATTTGCAAAGTCAACATCTAAAGGCATTGAAATAATGTTGTTAAATCTGTCTACATATGTGTATATAAACCTGTTATAGCCCATAAGATTTTGCCCTATCTTGTTTTGCGAATTCTGCATATTGAGGTATATCCTGTTCTTATATGTATTAAGTCCATATAACTCTGTTATATTTAAATATGTCTGAGTTGTCGATGGAATATAACTAAATGTTGGCGCTGGATAAAATGGAAATGGCACTGGCTGGTAATAACCTGTTGGTATGCCGACTCCTGATGTTAATCCTGTAAAGACAGGCTTTACAGGAATCGCATCTTCTGCTGAATAAGAATTATATGTTGTGCCGCTGAGCCCTATCTGCGCAAAGCTGATCATCTCATATGTATAATTCCTTGCAGATTCAACCACAAGAGGTGTTGGATTATAATACTGCCCAATTATCGATGAATTTATATACATCTCGCCGAACAGCCTATTCGTGAACTGGTTGTAGTCGAGCACAGGAGGTATTATCAGATTCTTGTCAGAAAGGTTAGGCTCATAATAATAATTGTTGTTTATGTACTGGAGGAATGTCTGGCCTCCTTCTATCCTGTTTATAAGATTGTTGCTTTTAGGCGCAAGCACTGCTTTTGCAGTGTATGCACTGCATAAGGTCACAGAGTTGGAATCAGATGTGCCAAAAGTCAGTTTCTGAGTACAGAGGTATGCAGATGTTGAGTTAAGGTTAGGATTTGAATCAACAATGCTCTTTATGTATGTAACAGGGCTTGGAACAGACTGGGCAGGAGCAGTAATCTGATTGAAGTTAAATGATGTTCCGCCTAGCCCAAGCAGGAAATTAGATTTCGAAGGTGATGATCTAAGATTCTGCCATGTAAGAGGGTTGTTTTGATTTGTCCCACCAAGACCTACAAGGTTAGGTACAGCAGGAAACGGTGCTGGCAAAGGAGGACAGACAGGAGGAATTGTACCGGGAACTTGGGTCTGGACTAGGGATCCAGGAATAAGCGCAGGACTCCACTTCTGGGTCACTGAATAAACAACATTGAAAGGGATAAGATAATAGCCATAGATAGAAGAATTAAGCGTAATCGGCACTTGGGTTTTTGGCAAAGTTCCTGGATTCGTAGGCGATGTTGATGCTGCAGATGAAGGATTTGGAGATGATGAGGAAGATGAAGTGCATGTTTGAGTTGCAGAAAGGGTATTTTTGTTTACTGAGACGCAGTTTGAGCCAAGAGGTATAAGTGAGGATAGCAGATTTACAAAGTTAAGATAGGTCAATGAACTACCAAGGTTCTCAGAGTAATTAAGAGGGCTTGGCGTGACAATTAGAGGAGGATACATTGACCCAAGACCAGCGCCCTGGACAAGTTCGCAGCTTTGCATATTGCTTGACAATGCAGCACCAGTCGGCGTTACCATCGGCTCGTTTATATAACATGTGTATCTCGCATTTCCGAAGTAGGAAGGTACTGAATAGTTATAAAGCTGCATCTTAAATGCAAGTAGTTCTGTATAAGGGCTCTGGCCTCCCTGGCTTAAGCCGGAGTGCGCAATTAGGAATCCTGTGCCATTATAATTCGAGCTGAACCCTAACGAAGGAAGCCCTATGTCTGATCCAAATTCTGCACCTGTTGTTGCGCTTACAGTAGAACTTCCTTTTGGAGAGATCGGTATAAGAACTGGGCACATTGGAACATTGTTCGAGCAGTGCGTCGAGAGACCCACTGCGCAGTTTCCTGGATTTTCAATCGTGTCTCCAGGACAAGAGGATGATGAACCTGAACTTGATGATGAAGAGGATGAAGAAGATGAAGTAGAAGATGTTGGCGCAACCTCACATGCATCGCCCATTGCAGTTGCTTGCCATGAGCACCCGTTAGTGCTAGCACACTGGCTCTTACTTTTTCCTTGACAATAAGTGCTGATGCCACTTGAAGGGGTATTCGGACTTGCAATGCCTTCTGCTTTAATAAGTGGCCCTAATGGTAGATAATTTGTATGAAATGGGCTTTCTGCAGGATACAGCGCAAGCTCTCCTGCAGGCACAGTGCATCCATTGATGCAGTAAGACAGATAATCACTTGCAGAAGTGCCTGTGCCAGTTGATATATTTACTGACAGAGGCCAGCCATATGGAGGATAGATACGCGTTGAATTTACAATTTGGGCTATATTCACGCTTGGCGACAAATAATCATAAATAGGGAATGGATTGATAGGCACTTGCTGGCTGCCTGAGAATGCTTGCAGCATCAGCATTGCAGATGGCTGGTTGTTTCCGACTTGGAATCCCCAGTAGTCAAGAACATAAAGATTGCCCTGTGAATCTACAAGAGCAAGAGGAATGTGCATAGAATATTTTATTGTATCCGATGGAGAATACGTTTTACGCAGAACTGAGGAGTTGTAAGGTCCGCCCATTGAGAGATATTGCGCGATGTTGAATGTCTTGTCTGATGTGGAATAAGAAAGAATGATGTTTCCTGCAAATGAGAAGTCATTTGATGAGGATATTTTCTTTGTTGCTGCATATGTGCATGTTGCAGTCGATGCATGTGTAGAAGTTTCATGCACTGTTTCCCCTGTGCCTGAGCAGGTCCATCCTGATGTAGGCATGCTTTCACAGACCTGATCAGCAGTATTGTATGATGTGCCACTTGGGCAGTTAGGGTTACTGGATTTAGATTTTACTGTTACTGGCTCACAAGTATAACCACCTGCGCATTTTGTACCAAGAAAAGGAATATAAATACATGCTTGAGGCCCTGTCGCAACCCATGCGCAGTTAGGTGTACTCTGGCAGCTGCTCTGAGAATCTTCTGATACACAGTTTCCTGGGGAAGTTGCAGCAACTCCAGCAGGGCTTACCATACATACCTGGTATTTTGTATTAAATGAACCTGCACCAGATGCACATGAAGGTGGGTTAGCAGTTGTTGAACAGGTTGTAGAACTTGAACTTAATAATGATCCCCCTTGAGGGCAAGTGTATTGAGGCTTCGGATGCGTGGCTGAAGGCCCATTATTTTGATATACAAGAACATTATTTGGAATAAGGGGGGATGCGATATAAACATACTGCCCTCCAGGAGATACTGCAAACTCATCTGTAGGCGATGTAGGATTATTTATTGTTGAAACTTCACAGTTCTGGTATCCGGACAAAGGATTTTTCAAAAGCTCAAAAATTTTAAGTACTGTTTGACCATTTGAGGTAGTATAACCAAGCATAAACAGATCTCCTTGGTAATCGCTAGTAATTGAAGTCGGAATAAATGCAGTTACCATTGAACTGCCTGAAGAGCATGAGCTCGATGATGAGGATGAAGATGATGATGAGGAAGATGAAGATGCAAAATCAGGCGGAATTGAAATACTTGTTTCACTGCTTACAGCAGGACTAGAAGAGGCTGCTGAAGTTAGAGATGACGAAACAGGAGTTGGAACAAATACTGATGGAATTCCACTGCTGACAAAGCTGCTTAGGCTGCTCCATGCATTTCCAAGCGCATTTTGTATTGTATTTAAAGCCTGCCCAGCATTTTCAATCGCGTTTGTGTAAAATCCGCCGATATTTCCTGATGCGGCCGAGACATGCTGCGAAAACCATCCGAAATCGATTTGCCCGCTTGCTACAGGTATTATCGTTGTCACATAGATAGTATTTGACTGCTCTGTAACAGAATTCTTCCAGTAGTTCTCCCATGTGTTCTGCCATGCAGCATATGATGGGGATGGAAGCCCGACAGGGCCTGAAACTGTTCCTGGCTGGTATATTGAGAGATTGTAATAACCTTTTGGTATTGGCTGCAGTATTATAAGATTTTCATTAACATTAACTGCATTTTTTATATCAAAAATACACCATAGCCCTCCTGAGCAGGTGGTTGATGAAGTCTCACTTATTATATATATATCACCTTCAGGAGTCACTGTTGCATAGACAGGATTTGGAATTTGTATAGGCCCTGTAAAAGGAGTATAGCTTGCAGGCTGGCTTGTATGCTGCGGAGTTACAGACACTGATTTGCTCGGTGCTGATTTGCTTGTTGTCGGCACATAAGAAATACTGTTGCTGCTGGAAGAAGGCGCAAAATCATAGGAATTGTTTGCGCCTGTAACAGGTGTTATTGTTAGCGATGATGCATTGAATATTGAAATAAAGGATTTTTTTGCTTTTGTTGCTGCAGGGCAGGAATTTGGATTTTCACTGCAGAACTGTGTCACGGATTCGGCATTGCAATTGTGCGCGCCACCACTGAAACAGTTTGCAAGAGACTGAGACGAAGCTGACTGTGAGTTCCCTATAGTGGTCAGGAATGAGGATTTTCCACCAGCAATGAAATACTGGCTATTTTTGTTATTTGCATATTTAGCATTCATTATAGCTGAAACTTCAGCAGAATTGAATGAGAGCATATTTGACGGGAACTCTTCAAGCTGGTATCCGCTTGAGGTCTTTACATTGACGAACATGCTTGAATTCAGCTCAAGCTTCAGAGGATCAAGATAATTTCCAGGATTTAGGAAATTGTGTGCGCTGTACAGATCATATGAGCCATTAAGATAAAGAAGAGAATTTCCTGTTATATCGCTTTGTATGACAGGTATGCTTATATTGTAAAGAAGATATGGGAGGATAGGGACTTTGCCCCATGTTGTAAGCGAGCTTGCGCCCTGCTTTGTAGTTGACGGCGCAGTCGGAATTATTATGTTTGAATTCGCTATAGAATTTATTGAACTTGTCTCAGAATATGAATAAGAATACTTGCATGTATACTGCTCTGTGCAAAGGGAGATAGGAGGGGATACAGGTGTGGGAGGGATCCAAACAGGACAAAGCAGAGGCCCATATGGCTGGCCAAACGCCAAGCCGACCCAGGGAGACATTAATCTATATGTAAAATAAAAGTAGAGCCCATGGCTGCTAGTCTGAGTAAGCTCGCTTGTCGGAGCATTTGCAAAATCAGCATACCTTGCGTTCCATGTCCATATTCCTTGCTGTGCACCAGAGGGCACGCCAGAATATATATTTGATTGCGAATCATATGCATTAGAAATATTGTATAAATCATTAGAAGGAGCCGCGAACCCATTATCCCTGGCAGATCCAGAATATGCCAGATTGGTTTCTGTGCCTGTGCCAGGGCTTAAAACAAATATGTTGTTGATTTCTGCATATGCTGTCCTTCCGTTCTGGCAGAAACATGAAAATGCATACATTGAACCTGGAGAAGGCAAGGGCATTGTGGCGCTGTATGAGCCTGTGTTCCAGGAATAATTATTCTGAAGGACTATAACTGAAAGGAGAGGAATTTTAGGAGCAAGACATTCATCGCCTCCTATAAAGGATCCTGGATTTGATGCAAAATATTCAGGAGTATTAGAAGGATCTGGAGCCTGAGGGCATGTGATAAGCCACTGCGCATTCTGTTGATTATAGTCAAGTACTTTTTGGGTAAGAGGAGTCACGCTAGGCAATGTTGTTGTGCTTGGCAAAGGTACAAGGACACCTTGCTCTGCATCTGGATAATTTGTTGTGAAAGAGACTGCAGTTATATACTCGCAGTTAAAGAATGTGGCAGACCGCTGGTTGAACCCTAAAGGGAAATAACCTACAGTCGGAGTTGAAAGCTTTGTTATAAGGCTTTGCCCTGAGCCTGTGTTCCAGAAACAGGTATTCAGCGACGGAAGCCCTACATTACCGAATAAAATGCTTCCTTTTGCAACTTTAAGTGTGAACTTCGCTGCTGATGAAAAGCTTATAAGGGAAACAAACAATAGGATAGAAACAAATAGCAGAGAATATATTTTCATGGAATTGCTGAATTTCCTGTTTGTTTTATTCATCTATTCACAACATTAAATTGATATTTAGGCTGCATGAAACCTGTGCATATTTATGCGATGAACTTTTTGTAAACATTAATTGTTAATATTTAGCCCTATAAATTATATAAATATATAATACAAAATGCTATTTAATATTATCTAATTTTGTATATTGATTACATATGAAGAAAATACTGGGTAAAGATCAAATTTCCAGGGAGGCAATTGCAGGAGCCCAAAAAATACCAACTGAAAATCATATATTAGATTCCTGAATCCATATAAAAAATAAAGTTCATATTTATCTGCAATTAGTTTTTATTCATAAAAGCACAATATTTACTAGAAGTTTCTGCAGATTCCCACTCTCTTTGTTTAATATCTGCCAGTCAGAAAGAGGCATAGCTTTCAAGGAAAGTTATATAATAATCGCTATAGAATAATATTACCAAATGCAGTGCTGCACAAATATTTAAAAGAGGCAGTAAAAAATAAAAAATAGGGATAAAATGATTGAAAGGACTTTGGTTTTAATAAAGCCTGATGGCATTTATAGAGCACTTATCGGAAAGATAATCGCACAGTTTGAGGATGCAGGATTAAAAGTTGTTGCATTAAGAATAGGGAGAGTAGATAAGGAATTTGCAGGCAAACACTACGCAGAAGTTATTGAATGGCTTGAGAATATAGGCGCAAAATCCAAGCTAGCATACAAAGAAAAAGGGATAGAATTAAAGGAAGAAAATATAGAAATAGGAAGGAGGGTAAGAAATCAGCTTCTAGATTATCTTGCAAATGGCCCAATAGTATCAATGGTGCTTGAAGGAAATCACGCAATATATATCGCAAGAAAGATTATAGGAGTGACAGAGCCAAGGAAGGCAGATCCTTCTTCCATAAGAGGGAAATATGCAAGTGATTCCTACGACTTAGCTGACGCAAGACAAAGGTCTACAAAGAATCTTGTCCATGCATCTGAAGATTCAGAATCCGCAAAACGTGAGATTGAACTCTGGTTTACCAAAAATGAAATTGTATCTTACAAAAGAAGCGATGAGGATATAATGTATGAATGATAGCCTATCAATATTCAGAGAGTACCCAAAAAATAGAATAGGATAATACAGCTTAATGCTAAAGACGGATTTTAGCTCACTGTGTTAAACCACTGTGATAGGAGATAGACGAACTATATCAGACGTAAATTTGCCTCAATTAATGTCATTGTATACATGGTTATTGAACTCATATGCAGTAGTTTCATTATTTATAAGCACAGTCTGAAGCATTTTTTCTTTACTTTCAAAGGATAACACTTCATCTTTGATGTCCATCTTATAAACCCTGCCGTTGAACTCATAATATGTAAATATGTCTTGCTTGCTGTTATTTATTACAGTAAAGACTTTTGCAGATGGATTCCCTAAGGCGATAAGCAGTGAGCAGAGAAGAATATTCTTATCTATTATGTCACCAATAAGGAATTCAAGTATCTCATTAGGATAGAACCAGAATTCTATCGGCAAATTTATTTCGCTTATCTTATTCTTTACAAAATCATATGCAATTAGACTTGCATAATAGAAGTCTTTTTCATAAACATAGTTTTCAAAATTAGATTTAAATTCCTCAACTTTTTGCTGTATTCTTGTATTTTTTGGAATAACAAATCTAGGCAACTCTGCTACAGATATACGCTCCTTCTCCTCTATATAGTCCTTATATCTAAGGATAATCGAAACATATACTTGATTTATTTTAGTCTGCTCTGACAAATTTATTTTTAGTTGATTCAGGGATTCTAAACTCTCCTCATTATTTTTAGAATTTTGCTCACTTTCCATACAAATATATAAAAGTAAAAAATTAAAAACTGTATCCTATAAATATATATAGGGTATCAGCATAGACCAGGACTGCTAAAAGCATAGATTTATATATAGAGATCTAATAAAGAGGGCTTGTAAAAAGCTAAACAATAAGTTTTTATATGTTGCAATCCAAAAATAATACACCAAAAGAATAATGGATTAGGGGAAAATATGAATGAAAAAATAAAGGATAAAGAAAACACCTTAAATAATCAGGCAAATGAAGCAAAAAAAATAATAGCCATGCTCCTAAGAAAAAAAGAGGAATATATGGAAACAGATATAGAGGGAATTAAGCGTTTGACTGATCCTGATTATAACTTCACAGATTAGTGGCAGATTTTGGTTTTTTGGTATATATTATATATTAACTGCCATTTCTTTTTTATTTATAACCCTAGCCTGCCATAACCTACTATATCTTACTATACATTGTATCTGTTAACTTTGTCGGCACTCTGAATAATCTAACTACTATTTATTATTCTTTTCAGGCATTAATAATAAGGTTGTATGGAAAACAAAAAACTTGCAGATATATTTTACGAGATTGCAGAATACCTTAGCATTGACAAAGAGCCTACTTCAAGATTTGAAAGCAACGCATATGAAAAAGCAGGATTTACGATTGAAACGCTGCAGGAGCCTATTCAGGAGATTTATGAAAAACATGGCAAAGAAGGTCTTATGCAATTACCTGGAATTGGCAAGGGCCTTGCTGAAAAGATAGAGGAATTCATAAAGACAGGGGAAATAAAGAAATATAATGAGCTAAGAAAAAAATATCCTATAGATCTGCACAGCCTCAGCAATATAGAAGGACTTGGAATAAAAAGAGCAATGAGCCTTTACAAGGCACTTGGAGTAAAGAACATAGAAGACTTAAAAAAAGCAGTTGATGAAAAAAAAGTGCGCAGCATACCAAGATTTGGTAAAAAATCAGAGGAAGCAATAAGCAACGCACTTAAATTAATGGAGGCACGAAGTAATAGATTTTTGCTTGGCCATGCTCTTCCAATTGCAGAACAACTTGTATTGAAGTTAGATAAAACAGACCTTGTCAAGAAAATTGAAATTTCAGGATCCATAAGGCGAATGAAGGAAACTATAGGTGATATAGATATACTTGCAATTTCTGAAAGACCTGAAGAAGCAATAAAAGCATTTACAGACTTTGATGACGTCGAGTCAGTTGTTGCAAAGGGTAATACAAAAGTTACTGTTTGGCTGAAAGCAGGTATAAGCTGCGACTTAAGGGTTATTTCACCTGAGAGCTTTGCAAGTGCGCTTCAGTACTTTACAGGAAGCAAAGAACACAATATAGATGTAAGAAAAATTGCAATAAGCAAGGGATACAAACTGAATGAGTATGGGCTCTTCAACAAAAAAGATGTTACAGTAAAATGTAATAATGAGGCAGATATATACAACATGCTAGGAATGGATTATATTCCACCTGAAATGCGCGAAGATAGAGGAGAAATAAAACTCGCGCAGGAACATAGAATTCCAAAGCTTATTGAGTTAAAGGATATTAAAGGGGACTTACATATGCACACGAATGACAGCGATGGTCAGAATACATTAGAAGAAATGGTTGCAGCAGGTGCAAAAAATAAACTAGAATACATTGCAATAACAAACCACACGAAAAGCCTTAAGGTCGCAAATGGACTAGATGAAAAGAGATTTCGTGCACTCTTCCACAAAATAGACTTGCTCAATGATAATGCAAAAGAAATCTACATTTTAAAAGGTGGTGAGGTTGACATACTTAAAGATGGCAGTTTGGACCTAGATAAGAACGTGCTTGATGAAATGGATATTATCATTGGAGCTGTGCACTCTGGATTCAAAATGGATAGAAAAGCAATGACAGAGAGGATAATAAATGCTATAGAATCTGGCATCAATATACTTGCACATCCCACTGGTAGGCTCATAAATAAAAGAATGCCTTATGATATAGATCTTGAAGAGATATTTGAAGCATGCAAAAAAAATAATACTGTTCTTGAGATAAATTCATTTCCTGATAGACTTGATCTTAATGACTTAAATATAATCCTTGCTTCAAGGCACAATGTTATGTTTGCAATTGATACTGATGCACACGCGATAGAGCATCTGAAATTTTTGAAATACGGCATTGGAACTGCAAGGCGGGGGTGGTTAACCAAAAATAAGGTAATAAATACAATGCCCCTTAACGACCTGAAAAGAATCTTAAAAAAGAAAGGATAGCAATGATGAGTAATGCAATTGATTATAATTCGATGGGAGAGGGATTTATAAGTACTACTTATGGAAAATTATATTTTAAACATAATCCAGGAACAAAGCAGAGATTAATGCTACTTCATGGTCTAGGTGGCACTACAAAGGCATATGCTAAATTTATAGAGAATTTGCCAGTAGATTTGGATATATACATTATTGATCTGTTAGGCCATGGAAAATCAGATAAGCCTAAAATAGATTATACAATAGAAGTACAGGCAGCAGCTTTGAATGAATTTATTAAGAATATAGGTTATAGCAAATTTTACTTATTCGGTCATTCCTATGGAGGTTTGATTTCAATGAAATATATAATTGAATTTGGGTCTGATCGCCTTACAGGGCTGATTTTAGAGGATTCCGCAGGGCTGAGAGAATCTGAAAATACCACTGAAACATATAAACAAAATATGATTAAAAAAGCTCTCGAATTCAACAATGACAGATATGTGATAGAAAACATAATGCTACAGAACAATGAAATAGATGATGGGGACCTGAAAAAAATAAGTAAAGTAAAATGCCTCATAATATGGGGAGAAAATGATGATATAATAAATAAGACATATGGTCAAAGACTTAATAGTGCTATAGAAAATTCAGAATTACGAATTATAAATAATGCGAATCATGAACCACATTACACAAATATTGAAGATACAAAACACGTTTTACTAGATTTCATTGACTATAAATAACAAAGGAATAAATAAATTTTGCAATCAATATTATAAATTTTGCTGTGGAATATTATTCAATAGCATGCCCTGGTAGCTCAACGGCAGAGCGCTTGTCTTGTAAATAAACTTCTTAAAAAGAAGTTTAATCAAGAAACAGGAAAACAAGAGGTTGTGGGTTCAATTCCCATTCAGGGCTTATTTATAAGTGGTTTAATATCCACTTCTGTACTTCTCAATTAAGGCAAATTCTGTTCTCTTACCAAAAAGGAAAAGAAAACAAAACTAGTTATTTGCTAAGTAGCAAGCTTTCTAATTTTTTGATAATTTCTGGATAGAATTCTATCAATGTAGGATAAATATCCCTATTCGTTTCATATATCTTTAAATGATCATATAACTCTTTCATATGAACAAATCCTCCATTTTCTTCGTCTCTTATCCATTGTAACGTAGCATTTTCTTCTCTCTTCATATGAAATTCAATTCGAGTAGTTATAGCGCGTATTATATATTCATTTATCATGTCCTGCCAACCCTGATAGCACCATACTGAAAATCTGACCTTTGAAAATTTTCGCTTAAACACATCACTATATTTCTCTGTTATAGGCTCAACAAAATGGTGTCCAAATTCATGCCATAACGTACGAACAAGTCTTGAGTCAAAATATGGCAAACCATCATTTAATTTAGTGGGTCCAATAATTGCATACCCGTCATATCTATTTTCTGAGGCACGAATCCTAAATCCATTCCCTCCCTCTCTAAATAAAGGAGTAAGGATAATATTATAGCTATTTAGTTTCATACCATAATAACTTTCAATAGGGGAGACTACGCTTTTATTTTTTATTTCTCTTCTTGCAGATTTGATTACTTCTTTAAACATCTCTTTATATTTTACAAAAAAGGTCATAAAATCTGTTTCGATTGCAAACTCCCTTAGAATTTGTATAAATGGTTGGTACTGTTTTCCATCTTCATCAAAATAGCGCACTATCTTTAAGTCTGGTGGATTAGAGAGATGTAAAACAATTTTGGCTAGCAGATCCATAGCATAACCACTACCATATATCTTCAAATAGCGTTTTACTACGTCGGAATTTTTATAAGAAGAAAAATACTGAATAAAGTCATTTTTATATTGAAACTCAAGTTTTGTCAACCCTGCAAAACCTGGATTTGTGAAACCATTCTGAAATTCTATCGACATCAATAGTTCCATTCGCGGGTCTATTATGATTTTCATCTAAAACACTAATATCCCTGCAGTATCTATCTAAAATACTATATTACCTACTCCAACTAAACTTTTATATTTAACTTTGCTATGTCCCAAAACATACTTCACTTTGGTTCTATTACAGCCAAGCCGTATGCGCTCGTATTTATGAACTTTGCTGAATATTTCTTAATTTGATTAAGCGTTGCTTTATTTATATACCACATTATTTTTTTTGACATAAAAGGATCATCAAAGAGAAGTTTGTCATTTGCTATATCCACTGCGCTTGAAAGGGATTTTTCCTTGCTTAGCATATAGGGGACAATTATCCCTTTCTTTGCTCTTCTTAATTCTTCTTCAGATATTTTTCCACTCTGAATTTTTTCAAAAGTTTCAAGCATTATATTAATAACTTCATTTTTATTTTCTGGCTTTGTATTTGAAAATGCAGACAGGAAACTGAATGTACTATACTGATTATAACTAGCAGTCGAAAAATAAGATAAACCTTTCTTTTCTCTTATTTCATCAAAAAGGTTATTGCTAAGTATTTCTGAAAGTATTTCAAGAGATGCCTGCTCCTCTATCTTTTTCGGGTTAAACTCATTGCATTTAAAGCCTATACCTATTAATGTAGATTTAAGGCCTGGTCTTTTTTCGCTTATTCTTGTCTTTACCTGTTTTTCATTTATAATTTCCCTTTGCTTTGGCACATAATCCCTATCAAAGTCAGAAAACCAACGCTTTGCGATGGCTAAAGACTTTGTTGTGCTGAGACCTCCATAAATAACAAGTAGCATGTTTTTAGGGGTATAATATTTTTCATAGATATTAGCAAGGTCATCGCGCTTGATGTACTTAACAGTTTTTTCATTATCACCACTTACTGGCATTCTTGCAGGATTTTTTTTATATATTGCTCGCGGAAGAAAATCAAATACAAAGCGCATTGGATTATCAAGATCCATTAAATTTTCGTTCATTATTGGACCTCTTTCAAGATTAAATTCATTTTCAGGAATTGTAGAATTTTTAATTATATCTGAAATGATATCCATAGATTTTGCAGTATCTCCTTTAAATGACTGCATCATAAATGTTGTTGTCTCAAAATCAGTCATAGCATTCTGGTACGCACCAAGAGACCTTACTTCATTACTTATATCCTGCCATGTCCTTTTTTTTGTCCCTTTATAGAGCATATGCTCTAAAAAATGCGCAGCACCGTTTATACGAGGGTCCTCATCAATTGAACCATATTTCACACCTACGGCAATACCAACACTTTGCAATCCAGGCGCCTCCACTGCTATTACCTGCAATCCATTATGTAGTACTTTTGATACTATACTCATTAACACACCTGTAATCCGCAAATTATACGAATTGCTCCAGATCAGAGATTGAATTTACATATATTATTGGTATTTCTTCCTGTATCTCTTTCTGTATCAACTGCGAAATTGTATTTTCAAACCATATTAATTTTGTTTTTGAATTGAAAAACTTGTAATGGTATTTCAAAGCGCATATCTGACGCATTATCCCTGGCGAAAGGCCAAGTACAAGACAAATATCACCACTTGCGGCTATCTCGCCATCAACATCAAACCAGTGATCATATTCTATTTTCTCATCAACAAGTTCAATATACTGTTTTGTATTGTCTATGCCAAACTTTGTATCATTTTTTGGTACCATCCCATATATTTTCTTGCCTTTGTTGTTTTTATAAGCTTCTGCAATCTCTGTGTGCAGGCCCTTATCAGGCACAAGTATAATTTCATGGCCTTTTTTTGCCAGCAGTTTGCCAATGTCATTTGAGAGCTGGCTTAAGTCCTCTGCACTTATCTTTGAGTATTTCACTATCTTAGAAGGGTCACTTGTGCTTATTATTGAAATCTTCATAATGATCAATAGTTAATGCAATAAATATTTCAGCTTTATATTGCATGTAAAATTTTGCAAACTCTATTATACTTTAATGTTGTAAATTAATAATTATTATAACTTATGGTGATTTAATGGATTTTAAAGAATATCAAAGGCAGGCTAGAAAAAGTGCTGTATATCCAAAAAACTACAAGATGTTCTATCCCGCACTTGCGCTCTCTGGAGAAGTTGGTGAACTCAATAATATGATACAAAAAGTTATAAGAGACGGCGTGAAATTAAATAAAGAGGACGCATCAAAGGAACTAGGAGATATACTTTGGTATATATCTGCATTGGCAAGTGATATTGGCTTAAAGCTTAATGATATTGCAGTAGATAACATTGCAAAGTTGAAAGACAGAAAAAAAAGAAATAAAATAAGCGGCAATGGGAATTATAGATAAAAATAGGGAAAAGACATGAATAGAAAACTTGAAGATATATTCAAGAACGCAAAGAATGTAGACCTTATACTATTATTAAACACAGGAAATGAGGATCCTAATTTCCTTTATTTAACAGAATTTGAGAGCGGGTTGTTTGAAAATAACATATTGTTAACTAAGAGGGACAGAATGGAATTACTTACAAACAGCCTTGAATATGAGACTGCACTTAAACAAAAAAATAAAATTATGGATGTAGTTAATATTAAAGACAGTAATGAGATGTCAAATATGCTAAAAAAAGAGATAGAGGGCAAAACAATCGGTCTAAATATGGACTTTTTGCCTTCACGAAGTTTAGGTATAATTAAAAAATTCAAGCCTCGCAGGATTGTTAATATTTCAGAAGCTTTTGCAAAGGCCCGGGTTATAAAAGATGAGGTAGAACTTAAAAAAATGAGGATTGCAAACTCCATCACAAAAAAGGCATTTAAAGAAATCCCAAAATATTTCAAAGAAGGAATAACGGAAAAGAAGATAGCTGCACGATTCAATTATCTTATGGCTTACAATGGATCTGATAAAGAAGCCTTTGACACAATAGTGTCTTTTGGAAAGAATTCTGCACTACCCCACCATTTTCCAGACAATACCAAACTCGCAAACAATAGCATAGTGCTTATAGATGCAGGCGCAAAATACAAAAACTATTGTGCTGACCTTACAAGGACATTCTTTTTCAAACCTGATAAAACATCAACAAAATACAAAAAGATGTCTGAAATCTATGAAACTGTCTATAAAGCACAACAAATAGGCCTTGAGAAGGCTGTTGAAGATGAAGATGGCAAGGATGTGCATGCTGCAGCTGCGGAATTTATCAATACTGCACATGGAGGGAAATACAAAGGCAGATTTATACATTCGCTTGGGCATAGTATAGGAATAGAAACTCATGATCCTGGCGCAAGCTTCTCACAGCAGAATGTGAAACTTAAGAAAAATATGGTCATAAGTGATGAGCCTGGGATATATATTGTAGGCTTCGGAGGTGTGAGAATAGAGGATGATGTACTTATTGGAAAAAAGAAATCAGTATTTTTGTAATAAATAATTTTTATAATTGACATAAAGCATAGGGGTTTTATTATGAACATAAAATTAAGAAACAGACTTATGAATATAGCTAAAAATAATATACACAATGATCTTTCCCATGACTTCAGCCATGCATATAGGGTTTTAGTTTCAGCTGAAAAAATAGGTAAAAAAGAGGGCGCGGATATGGATGTACTTGTTCCTGCAGCGCTTTTCCACGATGTAAGAGTATATAAAGGGACCAGAAGGCATAGGTATGAACATGAAGAAAGCTCTGATTTTGCAAAAAAAACACTTGAAACATTAGGCTATACAAAAGACAAAATAAACAATGTTGCATATGCAATTTCTGTGTGCTCTTTTTCAAAAAATATTAAAGCTGAAACATTAGAGGCAAAGATCCTGCAAGATGCAGATCTTCTTGAGGCAGAAGGAGCTGTTGCAATAATGAGGACTTTTGCTTCAGCAGAAAGCATGCACCTTAAATCATTCTACAATATGAATGACCCCTTTTGTAGAAAAAGGACTCCAAATGAAAAAATCTATGCTATTGATCATTTTTACAGCAGACTACTTATAGCAGATACCAGATTAAATACAAAAACTGCAAAGATAATGGCAAGTAGAAAAAAAAGGTTCCTTATAGAATTCCTTAAAGAACTAGAATCAGAGCTCAGTAGCACATAAATATCTTATCCATCTTTATTATATGGGTGTTGATATAGCTAATAAATTCCTGAAAAATATGGGTAGCACAAATACAGGGAATACTAAAATAGGAGAGACTTTCCCAAAAGAATACCTTGACAAAACATCAGGCAAGGGCTGTTATGAAGAGGCGCATTTAGATCCTTTAGAGGCTGTAGCCGTTGCAGAACAGAAAATGCAGTTAATTCGTAAATTCATAAGAACGCCTAAGTCTATTGTATCAGTAGGTGTGGGTTCAGGCGCAGAATTGATTGCACTTGCAAAGCAGTTTAAACCTTTACATACACAAATTTACGGACTAGACCTTTCTAAAAATGCAATAGACAATGTTGCAGAAATGATGAAAACGCAGGGGTTAGAAGTAAATTTTATTGTTGGGAGCGCAACAAATGTTCATTTCCAAAAAAACAGTATTGATGTCATAATTGAGTCATCCCTTCTACATGAGATCTATAGTTATATGCCTAGTGGCAAGAACTCCTGGATTGAAGCAATAAGTGCAGTGCCAGGGCAATTGGCAGATAATGGTATTTTCATCCTTAGGGATTTTTCCTTGCCAGAATATAAGGGAAATGTAGAAATAAACTTTATTTCCGATTTTTCAATAAAGTTTTACAATTATTTCCAAAAATACTATAGGCTATTTAAAGGATGGGATGTTAAGCAGAATAACGTAATGTCTAACTTAGAGTTAGAATACAATTCTTATCCTCTATTAAGTGCAAGTAATTCTATTTCAATAGCTTTTCCAAAGGCTGCAGAGCTTATTCTCCATTTCAAGAACTTTTATCATGACTATAAAAATAACAGTGTTACATTTGATGATTTTAAATGGAAGGAGATAAATGAGACTTATTTTATTCCTAATCCTCTTAAATCTGGATTTTCCCCAATTGCAAAAAATGAGTACATACAAGCTGTCCTGAAAACAGCTAAAAATGCAATGCAAGGGATAGGATATGAACTTATATGTATACAGGACAAAACATCGACAAATAAGAAAATGGCGGAATTATTCAAATATCACTTCAAACTAAATCCTGCAAGCAAAACTGTAATAGATGAGCAGGATCTTTTTCTAGAGACGACAGGGAAAATGGAACTTGTATTCAAAAAAGTAAAAATAGATAAAAATAAAGAATAATAACTATATTATCATATTATTTTTTCAGCATAAATAGAGTAATTTCCATCCTGTTATGCGGCAAGTGCTGAAGCCTAAATCTAGTATATTTTGCAGATAATATTTTTTTTGTATTTTTTATATAATTTGATACATTTTTTGAAGGGCATTTTATTGTCATTACTGCAAACCCGTTACTGCTTAGGTGATTACTTAAGTTTAACATAACTTGTGCAGATTCAACAGGGTCTATATTCATATCATTTGTAATCATGTCAAATATATAATCTGAATTTATTTGAGCTGCTTTTATTTTTAAATGTGTAATATTTCGATCTTTTTCAAGCCTTTTGTCAAGATCTGCAGTGTCAACTGCAATAACCTTTATTCTATGCATGCTTAATTCTTTACTGAACCCGCCTGGCGCAGCACCAAGATCAAGCGCATTTCTTACGCTTGACAGATCAATTTTAAAATAGAGTATTGCCTCCCTTAATTTCAACTGAGCTCTGCTTATATCATCAGGCTTTTCAATGATATTTATTGCTGCAGGATTTTTTAAGTCAACCTTGCCCGCAATAATAACTGTATTAAATATATCTAAAATAAAAATATATTTAGGTTTTAGCAAATCAATTTTATATCCCTGCAATTCAAGCTTGGTTCCTATCATAACCTCTATATCTTTAGCATTCATGCCAATTGTATCTGTGTTAAATGTTTGTATTCCAGATATATTACAATTTATCTTGAAAGGCGTTTTTTTGTTTATTGACTTTTTAACAAAATCCTGCATCAACCCTGATAAGTCATCGATTCTCTTTTTAGTAAAACCTGAAACTTCAAATTTCATTTTTACCTTAAATATTGAATGCAAAAATATAGATTTTATAGGTCTTTTAGAAGAAATTAAAAAATAATACTTATTTAGTTTTCTGTATGCACAACCAGAATGCTTAAGTTGTTTTATGAATTCATGCTGAAATATGGGTGCGAGTCTCGCAAGATACTCTGACTCTATATTATTATTTCGCATAAAATCCTAGTTTAGTAAACTGTAATAAGATCTGTAAAATTAGTATTTCAAAAATAAAAAGTATAATAGATTGCTGAATAATTGCTGCTTAATTAATAATAGTAACTTTTGTTTACAATAAAATTAAATAAATTTGTTGCAAATATTTATAGTTATAGTTGATTATAACTATACGGTGCTTACTTGAATTTTGGATTAGCATATATACTTTACATCCTGCCATACAAGATTTCAATAAACTTATGGGCATTTCATGCAGTACAGGCTATTGCAAGCCCTGCTCTGACAGCAGTTATGTCAGTACTAAGCAAAAGTTTTCTTGTTGTGCTGCCTATTCTAGTGTTATACCTTTATCTTAGAAAAAATAACAATGTTTATTCATTTGTTATCGCAGGCATACTTCTTTTTATCGTATCTGATTTAATAAAAATAATAACAAAGGAGCCACGGCCGTGCAACATCGCTGAGCTTTCATGGATCAATCATATCGCATGCGAAAACACATTTTCATTTCCAAGCAATCATGCAAGCGTTTTGACAGGGCTCGTTCTTTTTCTTGGAAAACATAAATATGTAAGAGTGCTGTATATCGCATGGTTAGCCTTGATTTTATTCGGAAGAATTTATCTTGGACTGCATTACTTTACAGACGTAATAGCAGGAATGGTAATTAGCATCGCGATTAGCGCTATCATACTGCATTACAAAGACAGGATAAACAGGATTTCAAACAAAATAGTCAAGGCAATACTGCCTATGCTGGCTTTGAAAGAGCACACAGAACAGAAAACGAAATAATGCTTAAAGTGAAGACCACAATGAGTCAAAATGTTTTTCAAGAGATTTTATTTTCTCTTTTTCTCTGATTACTTCTATATACTCTATATTCTTATGCGTGCCACTGTAAGTAAGATTTGCACTTCCAATTATTGCAGAGTTGTTTCCAATATAAATCTTTTCATGTATGAATTGCTTTGATGTTTTTAAAAAGATATTTGAATGCGTTATAGATCCATATTTAAGCCTTAATGCGGCAAATATTAGCAGAAAAACTACAACAAGTATCAATGCTGCTGTGTAAAATTTAAACAATATTGCAAATGCACCTATAATTGCAAAATATATAAATAGTTTAATAAAAGCCATTATATTATTGAGTTTTGTTAAGTATTTAAAAGCAGCAAGATCACTATCAGAATTAGGCTTTGCAGTTATAATCCATATTTTCTTTGATTTTGCCAATCCTGCAAGTTTTTTTGCATAGAACAAACTTATATACGGAGAAATTATCTTTAATTCGCTTGAGTTACTAAGAAGGCTATCAATCTGCTTATAAGATTCATTGCCACTATAAGATGTTTTTCCATTTTCTTTGAATATAATCGATGACATTAAAGCCCTTTCCTAAACCTTTCAAATTTCTTATCTTCTACCTTAACCCTTTTAAAAGAAATTATTATATATTTTTCTATTTTATAATATATATATCAAAATTATAATCTAACAATAAAAACGTTGCATTATAATTGGTTCTAAATCTTGCAGTTGATGTTAAGTAGAGTTATCAAACTTAATTAAGATAGAAGAGATAATATACAATACGGATTATATTAAAAAATATATTAAATTAAAAATTATATTAAAACCAATTAAAAAACAAATTTGTAAAAACAAAGGTGTAAATATGACAGACAACAGATTAGAAGGCCAACAGATATTATTGCTTCCTGAGGGTTCATCAAGAGTCCTCGGCAGAGATGCACAAAGAACAAACATTGCAGTCGGGATTGCAGTAGCAAATGCAATAAAGACGACACTCGGTCCAAAAGGTATGGACAAGATGCTTGTGAGTGAACTTGGGGATATAGTTATAACTAACGACGGAGCTACAATACTTGAAGAAATGAATGTAGAACATCCTGTTGCGAAAATCATGGTAGATATCGCAAAAACGCAGGACAAGGAAGTTGGAGATGGGACAACAACTGTAGTTATAATGGCTGGAGAGCTTCTGCGTGGTGCAGGAGAACTTCTTGAACAAGGCATACACCCAACAACAATAATAAGAGGGTATAAGATGGCTGCAAATAAGGCTTCTGAAATTCTTTTCCAAAAATCAAAAGCAATAGACATAAAAGATGATAACATTCTGCAGAAAATAGCCCTTGTTTCAATAGGGTCAAAAAACATAGGGGATGATAACACAAAAAAAGCACTATCAAAAATAGTAATCAGTGCTGTAAAACAAGTTGTTGAGCAGAACAATTCCGGAAAATACACAGTAGACCATGACTTCATAAAGATAGAGAAAAAGGCAGGGGGCAGTATAAACAATACAGAACTCATAAATGGAGTACTTATAGACAAGGAAGTGGCACATCCGGGTATGCCTAAAACAATAGCAAATGCAAAAATTGCATTAATGGATGTAGCACTTGAAATCGAGAAGACAGAAACAGATGCAAAAATAGAGATAACTTCACCTGAGCAAATGCAGGCATTCCTGCAGCAGGAGGAGAAAATGCTCAAAGAGATGGTTGAAAAAGTAAAGAATGTAAAAGCTGATGTTCTTGTTACTCAAAAAGGCATTGACGATGTTGCACAGCACTACCTTGCTAAAGCAGGTATAATGGCTGTCAGAAGAGTCAAAAAAAGTGATATGGAAAAGCTGTCAAGGGCAACAGGCGGGAAGATTGTTACAAGCCTCGAGGACCTGAATATTAATGATCTTGGATTTGCAGGACTTGTAGAAGAGAGGAAAATTAGTGGAGAACAAATGATATTTGTTGAAAAATGCAAAGTCCCAAAATCAGTGACAATTTTTATACGTGGCGGAACCCAGCAGGCAGTCGATGAAGCAGAAAGATCCCTTGCAGATGTAATAGGAGCAGTCTCAAGCGCTATTGAAAATGGCAGATTTGTTATAGGTGGAGGAAGCATTGAGATAGACATTGCAAATAGTTTAAGGGCATACGCAAGTGACGTTGGAGGAAGAGAGCAACTTGCTGTCCAAAAGTTTGCTGATGCAATAGAGATAGTTCCTAAGACACTTTCTGAAAGTGCAGGTATGTATCCTGTCGATACTCTTGTAGAGCTCAGGAGTAAACATAAAGGTAAAGATGGATCTGTATATGGAGTTGATATCATGAATAATTCAGTAAGCAACATGGATAAGCTTGGAATCTATGAACCTATGATGGTAAAGAAGCAAGCAATATTCAGTGCAAGCGAAGCTGCAGAGATAATTCTCAGAATCGACGATATGATAAGCTCAAAAGGAAAATCTGGCGGCGCAGGAATGCCTCCTAACATGGGTGGAGGAATGGGCGGAATGGAATAATAATTCCATTCTTTTTTATTTTTTATTTATCTTTTTAGTTTTTTAAAATATAATAATATGTGAAAATATGGCTAAGATATTATCTTTAATAATAAGCAAAGAACAGGAAAAAATAGAGATGGCATTGAATTTTAGTAAAAGACAAAAAGATGCAGGAAATGATATAGAGGTGCTATTTTTCGGCCCAAGCGAGAAAGTGCTTGTTGAAAACAATGATCTGTATGAAAAGGTAAACAGCGAATTTAAGGAATTCAAACCAAGTGCATGCGTTTTCATTGCAGAACAAGTAGATAAGGAAGGCAGACTGAAAAAAATAACAAATATGGTAAAGGGTGGAGGATTCATAGCAGAGAGTATTGAAAAGGGATACTCTGTAATAACCTTCTGAACAAAACAAACGGAAAAATAGTAGGGTTTATATATAAGCCAGTACAGAACTTGTAAACAGTTATAGTGGGAAAATAATGGAACTAAATTACAGTAAAGTCATTTCTGAAAAAATAAGCAGTAGAAAAATGCACAAAAATCTAAGGATATCTTTGCAGTCAAGTTCATGTACTGCTTTGGAAAAGCCATTTGTTTTTGCTGAATCAGATGATATAAGTGCTATTGTTTACTCTAAGGCAGATTTGCACATCCATTCAAACCACAGTAATGGGATAGATTCTCCTGAAGACATTGTAGATAGAGCTGCTGGAAAGTTGCAAGTAATAGCAATAACAGACCATGATACTATAAAAGGCGCATTAAGAGCAAAAGAGTATGCACTCAGGAACAACATAAAAGTTGATGTCATAATAGGAGAAGAGATATCTACAAAAAACGGGCATATAGTTGGACTTTTCCTGAACAACAAAATAATGCCAGGAAAGGATGCAAAGGATACAATATATGAAATACACAAACAAGGAGGGATTGCAGTTGCAACCCACCCTTTTAGGTTTTCATCTTTCAATGAAGAGGGATATGAACCTGTAAAAAATATATTACATGAACTTGCTTTTGACGCTATAGAAGTAGTCAGCAATTCATATACCTTTTCAATTGCACCAAATATAATGGCATACCTAGCAAATATCTCTCTTGGCCTTGCAGAGTTAGGAGTTAGCAATGCTCATACAAAGGAGTCTATTGGAAAAGGGTACACAGAATTTGCAGGAAGTTCTGCAAAGGAGTTTAGGATTCAATTAACATACAAAGACACTACTGCACACTTTAACTCATATTCAATTTCAGAAGTGCTTTCCAATGTATTTAATAAGCTCAGATCTTGATTTTTATATTTTTATATATTTGATAAAAACTAGAACAGAGGATATAAAAAATAAATATAATATAAGATATAACTAAAATATAATAAAAAAGATAATAAATATAAAATATCAAAAAATTAAAGTCAATGCAATAGATGACTAGATGAAGAGAATAATAATAGTCTCAGGCTCCCCAGGATCTGGAAAAAGCACACTTATGAAATCTTTGGAAGGAATAGACTGCAAAATAGCAAATATAGGCTCTATAATGGAATCAGTGGGGCTTGAAAAAGGATACATAAAGAATAGAGACCAGATAAGATACTTATCAAATAAAAAGATAACAGAACTCAGGGACTATGCATTTAAAAAAGTATCAGAGATGGAAGGGAATATAATATTAGATACACATGCTTCGATAGCTGCAAATGGGAGATATCTTCCTGGACTACCTCTGGAAACAGTAAAGAAGCTTGGGGATATAATTGGCTTCGTCTACATTGATGCAGAAACAGAAGATATACTTGTAAGAAGAATAAATGATAGGACACGGATAAGAGAAAATGAAGATGATTACCTTATAAATACCCAGAGACTTATTAATATGTCTATTTTGTCGCAATACACGGCATATTTAAATATCTCTATGCATATAATAAATAATAAACAACATATGTTTGAAGATGCTAAAAAAAGGTTCACCGACGCAATATCTGATCTTTTTAATGAAGACACTAAGTAATGCAAGAAGAAGACCAAAACATAAGTCAAATAAACATAAATAAAAAAAACAACGAGGGGATAAAATGTTTTTGCTAACAACAATGCCTTTTTACAATGTAGAAATACCTATAGTCATAATCGCAGTAGCGTACATAGTAACTACGTTAGTAATACAAAGGAAAGCTACAGACACAAAAAAGATGAGATCTGTGCAACTCCAGATACAGGAGATAACAAAACAGCTAAATGAAATGATAAAAAATAAAGCACCTAATGAGGAAATTTCAAAAAAACAGAAAGAAGTCATGCCTCTTGTAACAAGTAGCTTGAAGATGCAGCTTAAACCTATGTTTATGATTTTCCCATTATTTATTCTCATTTACTATATACTGCTCCCTCATTTATTTGGGCAGTATTCGAAAGACACTGTAACTTTGTTCTCGTTCCAACTCAATTACCTTATGTTCTTCTTTGCAATAGTATTCCTACTCGGAATAATATCCTCTATAGGAATCTTGATCTATGATAAAAAGAAGGCTGCAAAGGAAAAAGTAGAATTTGACGTAGTAGGTACCAAAAGTTAAAGACTTTTTTGCAAAAACTATTTATATATACTTTTACAAAAAGAATAAAAAAAGAACAACTATATTAATTTTAACCGGTGTTTAAATTGCCAAAACCAATGCACAGATCAAATAGTTTTAGAAAATTAAAAAGAAAAGTTGGAGGAAAGACAGTACTCCACTATAAAAGAAAGGCTAATTCAAAGCCGCATTGCGCAATATGTGATCAAGAACTTAATGGAATTTCCGAAAAAGGAGCAAAGACAAGGAAAACAAATGCTAGAATATTTGGAGGAGTACTATGCGCGAAATGCACTCAGGATGTCATAAAATTTGGAAACAGAGTTGAGCAGGGCATAATGAAGCTTGATGAAGTAGGCATAAAACAAAGAGCTTATGTACTGCAAATGGTTGCGCATTAAATTCTATTACTATACTTATATTTTTGCAATATAATAGTTTCTTAAATAATGATGCATAGAGTTCAGCAAAATCCTTAAAAAGTGGCTATATGGAGGAATGCGAATTGTGTGGCAGAAAAATAAACACTGCCTATATCATTAACGTAGAAGGCGTTGATTTGAGAGTGTGCGAAAAGTGCAGCTACAATAAAAAAGTATTGTATACAAGCAGTGAGCCAAATACTGCACCACACAGTGCAACAGCACATACGAATATAATTTATGGCAAAGATAGTGAAGACAATGCAGACCCTGAAATGCCAGATCTTGTTGAGGATTATGGGGAAGCCATAAAAACAGCAAGAGAAGGCATGGGCCTGTCACTTAAGGTTCTTGCAGAGATTATAAATGAAAAAGAAAGCTTTTTGGCAAGGGTTGAGAACGAAAGAGCAAAACCTAACAATGCCCTTATAAAGAAACTGGAGAAGACTTTGGATATCAAACTAACTGAGTAATCTGGCATTTGTACAGAGATAGCAGGCATTATATAATGATTAAAATATGTGTTAGCGGGCTGAGCAGCAGCGGAAAGACAACAATAGGTAATAGAATCTCCGAAAAGCTCGGCATAATGCATATAAACCATTCCTACAAGCACTATACAAAAAGCAATGATGAACTTCTTGATATCCTCAAGAAAAGCAATGAAAAATTTGTAAGGGATTTTGACAGCAGAATTATTGAGGCTGCTAAAAAAGGGAGTTGTATTGTAACAACCTGGCTTGGGCCATGGCTTGTGAAGGATGCAGATATAAGAATCTGGCTTGAAGCGGACATTAAGGAACGAGCAAAAAGATATGCAAAAAATAATAAGATTGACTTGAATGATGCAGAGGAATTCTTAAGAACAAAGGACCTGCTTACTATAACAGAATTCAAAACAATCTACAATATAGATATAATGGAGCACTCTTTTTTTGATCTGTGTATAAATACTGAAAGAGTAAGCGCTGATGATATTGTAAATATGATTGAAATGCTTACAAAAAACAAAAAGTAATATTGCTTTTGTAGTGCAGAATTTTGTACCCCTACAGGAAGCTTAACAAGTTCATTTGTTTTTCATTTTTTCTATTTTTTTGTTCACGAGTATCTTCTTCTGACTCTGCAACTGCTGCACTCTCTATAAATGTCACATTTATCTCGTTCTTTATCAGTATAAGCCTTTGCTTTATATAATCTGCAACATTGTACCTGTCCGCAAGGGATATTGCAAGGCTAAGATATTTCTCTATTCCACCTTTTGAAATTGTGAATGTGAGCTTGCCATCGCATTTTTGACATTTTCCTTTAAGAGGTATGCGCCTGTACTTCGCATTGCACTTTGTGCATCTGAACATCTGCTTTGAGAAGGAATGCAGGTTGCCGATAAGATCTGGAATGAAATGGCTCATGATTAGCTTTTGCGCCGCATCAGTCTTGTCCACGCTATATAACATATCCATAAGCTCAAATTCGGCATCAACTTTTTCTTTCATTGTTTTTAGGATTGTATATATACTTTTTTTAGGAGAATCAGCAACTGCTGTGATGCTGCTGCTATGTGTAAATTTAAGATTTCTGTATATTGCATCTGACCCAAGCCTGTTGTTTACGCATTCAACTGTTACCTCACTTGGAGAGGAAAAATTCATTGTCCTGTTGTAAAAATCAATGCCATATTTATCTATAACTTCCATGCTCCAGACCTCATCGTCTACTTCCTCAGGCAGGATGTTTATTGTAAGAATAAGCGGTGCATCCATTGTTCCTCCTATAGACGAAGGGAGGTAGGACTTTGAGAAGTTTATAAGGCCGTCAAGCAGCAACATAGTACTATCCTCATCCCCATCTGCATTTCTTCTCCTTGCAGAGATCATATAAGGATGTGCAAACCCCACATTAGCATCTGTAAATCCTATTATCCTGCTTAAAACACCACATGAGGTATGGGGAGACAGAGTTATTGCAAAATGGCCTATAAGATCATCTATTGTTTTTGCATTATAGAATGGTTGCATCTTATAATATCTGACAAGCAGATCGTCAATAAATTGCGCTATATTAAGTAAATATTCTGCACCTTTCCTATTGATAAGTATATCTTGGTGGAATATTTCTACAATCTGGCTCCCGTCTTTTAATTCATTTCCTTCACTGTCTTTTGTATATCCTAACTGCCTTAACTTTTCAACGCTGCAGGATATCTCATCTGGATAAAAATGAGTGATAGGCACATCTGTTGCATCAAACCTGCAAGTGCCATCCTTGAACACAAAAACCTTATGCATGGCCCTAAGCATAGCTTTTTCAATAGGCTCTGGAATCTTGTTTTTGCTGACAAGCCCCATGATGCCTTTCACGTTCTTTGGCAGCATGCCGAGCTCACCGAGCCCAAGGCCCTTAATCGCATTTTCATAGGTATCTGCCAGGTCTATGGAAACAATGCCAGACGCAGATGTCTCAATGCCACAGTGTTTGCATATAATATCATATGAGATTTTATTGCAGGAGCTGCATATTCTCTCTATCGTGGCGCGCCTGCTATGCTCAGCGCAATAAAAAGAAGGTACGCTTTTTCCACCGCACATGAACCTTGCAATTTCAAGGCTTATATTCCTGCTGTCAAACTTCTTTTTGCTAAGTTCATATGCCTTTGATATACTGCGTTCTTTTCCTCCATAAGATCCTATAGGGAAGAGCCCATTAGGCGCGGGCTTCATCATCCTTTGCTTTGCCTTTTCAGGCCTGCCTATTCTTGCGCCGATTCTAGTAGATCTGTTCATTATAGTAAATGGTGCGATAGCATTTAATGTCTCAAGAACTGTACCTTTCTGCGCTGCTTTAAAAACTGCTAACTGAGCCTCGCTTAGCACAACTTCTAAGCCATTAACAAGTCCAAGGGAATAAAGTAGGGCACGGGCATCATCATTCTTTATTATGATTCTATCATCCTTCTCAAAATGCTCTATGCACATTTTTTCGAGCGCAAATGCAGACCTTGTGCTATTTATAGTTATCTCAGAAATGCTGGATATGCTTTTTTTGTCAAGCTCTTTGCATGCAAATATATCCTCAAAAAGAGTATTAAATTCCTGCATGGACAGATCGCTATAATCATATATATATCTTGGATGCATTGGAATGCTGTATTTTTTTGACAGCCTATAGCATGTTTCAAAGTCAGGAGTACCTGCATTTATTTTTTTAGCAATTTCAATATCATTTTCATCAGCATTTGCTGCAGCAAGCTGCTCAATCCAGTATTCTTCTACATAACTTGTTGGCTGCAGCAGGGTGTTTGTCTTTTTGAAGTCGCCGAATGTAATGAGTATGTCGCCAAGCGAAAGTATTTTTTTTATCCTTCCTTTTATCTCATTTGCCTCTGCTACAGTCTTTACACGCATGGCATGGCCATCATCCAACTTGACAAAAGGACCTTCTATTGAGTCTGCAGGCACTGCAATGCAGCCTTTTCCAGGCTTGTCAATTCTCATCTGGGTGCCTACTGCAAGAAAGTCATTTGTTATCGCCATTGTTGCCGGATGCACTGCTTTTGAAGCTATTCCTGAGAACCTGCACCTGCCATATCTCAGTCTAAAGCTTCCATAGTGCTCGGGGTATGCGAGTATTGGCCTGCCTGCGGCAATGTCCTCAAGAAACTTATCGTTAGCCTTCTTTACCTGCACAGTTTCCTTATCTACTTTTATTATACTGTTGAGCCAGGACCAGTTGAGCCCTGCATTTTTTGCATGTTTCAGCACGGACTTAGCTTTCTGCGCAATACCTTCGCATATGACAAGCCCTATCCCGCTTCTAACCCTATTGGTCAATAATTCCTGCTTTCCTGACAAGTCAGTTCGCTTCAAATTCTTATGTATGCTGACCTCTATGTCCCCTACCTGAATTCCGTCAATGCAGACTTCGCAGTTCTCGATTATAATGCGTATATCCTCGTCTTTTGGGAGATACTGCAACCTTGCAACCCTGGAATTATATATATGTATTTCTTCAAGGTATCTCTCCACTTCAGTGCTGGAAGGTTTGTACCTGTCTATCCCTAATAGTTTTCTTGAATAATCTGCAAGCGCAGCAGCAAGCGCCGCACTAGTGCCACCGGCACTTCTTATCGGGCCTGCAAACACGACTGCTGCATAGCTTGTCCCATCAGAATTCTTGTACAATTTTACATCCTGTATTCCTTCTGTAGGTGCAACAAGAATTCCTTCTGTAAGTATTGAAAGGCCTGCCCGCACTGCAAGCAAAACTCTTTTGCCTGGATCCTGCTCGAATTTCTTGTTTGTGCAAATCTCGCGTGCAGTCTCGAACGCAAGCTCCTGCCTCTGCTTGTCAGCGCCAGAGTGTTTTATAATATCTGCAAGACCCTCTATACCTATGATACCCTCAACCCTGTCAGCAAGGCTAGGTGCTGCCTTTACCTCTGGAAAAAGCTCTGGATCCTTGCCTTTCTTCCTTGATTCAGAGGCTATGCTGTTCACCTTATCGAACTCTTCTGAGAACATTGCAAAATACTCGTGTATATCCATTGAATCATGAAAAATTTACTATTGAGAATTTATTTGACTTGGTATTGAAGACAGGCATCTTGCATGGCGTAGGCATGTGCCCCTGTTTGGTCTGGAACTCTGTCTTGGACTGCCATGTCCCGCTATTTACAATCCATACTCCCTTGTAGTTTGCCAGTCCGTTTGTGTGTATATGCCCCATATGGAGTATGTCAGGAGTCTTGTCTATTACAAGATTATCCTTAGGGCTTGGAAGTATTATATTTCCCCCGTATATAGGTGAAAGATGCCTCCTTTTCAGTAGCTCTATCATTGCTGTTTCTGGCTGGGAATACGCAAGCCCTGGAATCGATGCGATAACTGAATCAAGCGAAGTACCATGGTATGCGAGCACATCAAGCCCATTGAGGGATATAAAGCTGGGATTTTGGACTATGTGTATATTGCTTTTCTTGAAGTCCTTGATTATGCTTGCATCAAACGGCGGCTGAGGCTCAGCCCGCTGGGTTGCATCATGATTTCCAGGCATCACAAAGACATGAATATAATCCGGCACTGCATCAAGCATATTGAATAACATTGAATACTGCTGGTATATATCCAGCACCTGCAGGTCCTTGTCTTGATTAGGGTATATCCCTATGCCATCAGCAACATCGCCGGCGATTACAATATATTTTATTTTACCTGCAATATTGTTATTTTCCCCCACCTTGCCCTGCATCCATTTAAGCATATGCAGAAAATTTTTTTCCATAAATAGCTTGCTTCCAGTATGTATGTCAGACAGGAATGCCACTGAAAAGTCCTCTTCAAATTTCTTGTCAGTCTTTATTACAGGCTCTGGCCATATAATCTCATTTGCAATAATAAATGGATGAGATAATTTTCCTTTTATCCCTATAACTTCATCATTCACGATTCTTGCAGCATCATCAAATATATTGTTTTTATGGCTATGCGCTTGCTTGTTCATGAATATTACTTTTACAGTACCTGTGCTATCCTCAAGCTCAACCATGATATTTCCGTTTTTTGTCACAATCCTTTTTGATACAATCCCTACAACTGCAATCTCCCTGCCTGATAAGTATCTATTTTTATCTATCTCTTCCAGAGCATTAAGGAATTTTATACCCTGCCTCCTATCCAGTATTTTCTTAATTCTGGCAAGCCTGTTGTTAAAGTGTTTTGTGAAGTCATCTATGCTTGCAACTGCATTTATCTCCTTTTCAAATACCTTGAACCTCTCTTCTATTTCTGCTGCCTCTGGCCTGAACCCTGGACTGCGGCTTACTTCTACTGGCACAGGCACCTTTTCAGTAGCAATCTCTTGTGCAATCTTTAAAATATCTGCGCTGCCAATGAATTCCAGCTCATTTTTTGGCTCTGCGCCTTCACCTTCAGAGCTTTCAGAAGTGGCTCTGCTCCTCATTTCTATTATTTTCTGGAGCAGTGAATTCTCATCTATGTTATCAAGCATCTGCTGCGTCACGTCAGATGCAAGCAGGATTTTAAGCTGCGACAGTTTATTTAATAATTGTTTTAAATCTGCCATAAATGAGATTAATTTTTAATAGATTCAAGCAATGACAAAATATTCCATAATCTCGTCCTCGCCTGCTGCTGAAGATTCACATCATTGCTGACGCTGTCTATATTATAAGTTGCCGCAGAGATTCTCATGCTGTATTCATCATTGCTATTCAGCTTCTCCTTTGCCTCTGTTATGCTGCTCCTGACATTTTTAGGAACGCTCATATCATTTATCAACAGATCCATCTCATTATTGATCTTTTTTATAAGGTCTTCTACATTTTCTCCGCTCAAACTATCACCATTAAATTTATAAAAAATATAAAATGGTATTTCTCTTAAAAGTTTAAATAGATTGCATTTAATTGCTAATACTTCAATGACCTTAGGATTTCAAGATAGCATTTCTATAGCTCATCCTTGCCTTTAAACATTTTCCCAAAATATAAAAAAAGATTATATCTATCTGAGCTTTACGCACTGCACAAAACCTCATATTAATGCAATAATTTATCAAGCAATTTGTTAAGTTCCTCGCCGTCAATATTTGATCTGTTGGCAGACATCACTGCTGCAATAATTTTTGCCCTGTCTTTTGTATTTGCGCTGCGCATTGCATTTTGCACAAGATCTGCAAGCTTAGACTCATCCAACTTAAATAGAGACTTTCTTGATAATATCCTTGCTATGCTTTCATTTGTTTTGGAGCTTTCCTTGAGCAGTTCATCAATTGCCTGCTTTGTTATCTTTGACTCTGCATAAAGCTTAAAGATTTCAATTATTTTTTCTTCAGGAATCTTCTCAACATCATACCCTGCGCGGCGCAATTCTGTAAACTTCTGCACAAGAACATTAGCCACAAACTCAGGATTTATCTTAATCAATGAAATCACTAATTTATAAAGCCCATATCTTGGTGACATCATCATCTGTTCACGCAGATTGCTAGTTTTTATCTGTTCTTTCAGCGTTTCTTCTTCTTTTTCAATGTTTGGAGAATGTATCTCTGCATCTTCAAGCATTGCCTTTGTTATGCGCACTGTCCTAAGATCTGTTTCAGGATACATTCTTGCGTTGCCAGGCACAGGCCTAAGGAACTTTGTAGTAAAAAGATCTGTATTGTAAACTCCTCTTGTCTCTTCAGGAACTTTGCCTGAAATAGCATATTCAAGTCTTATACTTGCAAACTTGATCGCATTTTTGCAGTTTCTTTCCATTCCTGCTATGATTATGAAAGAATCATTTTTATCGATGCCAAGCTCATCATTGATTGCACGGATTTCATCATCACTGAACTTATATTTACTTATGTCCTCATCACTGTGTATAATCCCATTGACACCGCCTATCTTTGCATAATCACTGACTTCAGTACCAAATCTCCGTTCTGGGCTTATCTCCATACCTAGGATACCCTTAAAATTTACGAGCTTCATGCCTATAACAGCGCCTTTTCTGCTGATATAAGATTTTATAATAGGGCTCTGGGTTTTAGCAAAAATATGAGTTAAGTCTTTCGGCTCTAAAAATGAGGCGTTTGCATCCTTTACCATGCTATTTATCTTTAAAATATTTTGCTGACGCAGAATCTCATTTTCAATAAATTTATCAATATTGGTGATGTCCTGAAATCCTTTTATCTCAACCCTTGCACCGCCGCGTATCGAAACATTTACGTCTTGCCTTATAGAGCCTATGCCCCTTTGCGCAAAGCCTGAGATTCTCAGCAGCTTGCCTATGCGCAAAGCAACTTCCTTTACGTCCTGGGGAGTAGGTATATGAAAATCTGTATCTATTTCTATGAGCGGAATTCCAAGTCTTGACGTGTCATAACTAATAGTTTCTGCTGAAGAGGATAATATGCCACTTGACTCTTCTTCAAGAGATATTGATGGTATGTCTATCTTAAAATCTCTCATATCTAGAATGCCACTATCCCCTAGCATTATCGTCCTCTGGAATGCACTTGGATTACTTCCATCCACAATAACCTTCCTCATTATCTGCAACTCATCAAATATTTTCATGCCAAAAGAGCGTGCAATCGCAAGCGCAAACCTAAGCGCGGCTGCATCCAAGTCCTGAGGAGGCTCTTCGTCTATATCAATCAGACAGGCATGCTCTTTCTCCAGAGTGTATATGAATTTCTTATTTTTTGCCTCCTCAAATTCAGCAGATGCATCAGTGAGGCCTCTCTCGCCAGATACTGCTCTTTGAAATCTAAATACAGACCCTATCTCCCTGTCCTCTTCTATCTTTGAATTGCAATAGCAAAAAAGCTTTCGCTCTGTATCAAGCCTCTGATGTATTTCCAGGCCGCACAAAAATCCAATTTCCTTGCAGTATTTAGAGTCCATGCAATCTTAAATTTTGAAAGTTATAATTTTAAGCAAAATTAACAATGTTAGCGGAAAGCCCCAACTTCCTCAGAAATGTAATAAAAATAAACCACAGTTAGCTGCTAGCTGCTATAGGAATATTATGTAAATAAATATATATAAAAGTATCTCCCTATAATCCTTATATTTAGGCATATCAATAGTTCAATTTGCCCTGATTATAAGCATATCCTATTTTAGTTAAATTTTTAGCAAAACATAACAAAAGCAATTAAATTATACCTTTTTATTTATTGCTCTCTAATTTATTATATTGCATTTTTGGTTTATTTTCACAATAAAAAAATGCCCAAAGATTAAATGATAAAAATAAAAAGAGTATTTGACAAGTTTGCACTGAATAATGAGACAAGAGTACTTGTTGATAGGTTCTGGCCAAGAGGAATAAAGAAAAGCTCTAGGAAAATAGATTTATGGCTGAAAAATATAGGACCTAGCAATGAGCTGAGGAAATGGTTTTCCCATGATCCGAAGAAATGGGTGGAGTTTAAAAGGCGCTATAAGGAAGAACTTAAAACAAACAAAGATCTACTTAAGCTGCTTAGACTTGCCAGAATGGACGACAATGTAGTATTAGTATATTCGTCACGGGATGAAAAACATAACAATGCAGTAGTTCTATTGCAAATAGTCGAGAGGAAACTGAAAAGTAAATCTCAAATATATTAACCATCCAATGTTTATGGCATGCTTGTATTTGTTTTATATGATATGTTTTTGATTTTATAGGTTATATTTTTATTTATTTCATTTTATTATTTATAAAAATTGTGCAAAAATTGGTATGATGTTCAAATATAAATTTTATTTTTTATCGATTCTGTTATTATCTATGTTCCTAATAAGCAGTGCAGATGCGATATCTCTCCCTCTTAATAATTCAGTCACTGCAAATTCCCTGAACGCATCATTCCATTCTTATCTTGCATTTTATTTCCCTAACAAGACAATAAGCACATCTACATTTTATTCTTATTCTGTCAACGGAAGCACATATGTTGTAATGCGTCTTAAAGCAAGCAACCAAAGCTTTATTTTAATAAATGCTTCAGGCAGAAAATATTCCCTTGTCACAAGCAGCTCTCAGGCACTTTCGATATTTAATTCAATATTTTCAAAGGCAAATTTTGTAAACCAGACAGGCATATCAAATTTAAAGCAGAAAATGTCAATGTTTAATGACGAAAGCAATGCATCAATAGGCACCTGCCTTTATATTACAGGTCTGACGAGATTCCAGTGCACTCTTTCAAACTACTGCCAGGCATGCACATCAGTTCCTGCATGCAACAATGATCTGCAGGCTGTCGGCGGCCCTGATTCCCCTTTCGGATATGGCATAATGAATTTTTCAAAGCAGGACTCACAACTTAACACAACATATATTAAGTATTTCTCAATACTCTCAGATATAAATAATTCTAATTTTGTAGATCAACTTGCCCTGCTTAATGCTACCTTAAATAATATAACCTCAATAACACAAAAAATGCCAGAAAATCCTGTATTCCCATTAAATAAGACAATGTTTGAATTGCTTAATACCTGCCCAGTAGGGGAACTGCCTCTACAAATGCCATGGTACTGTGTTGATATAGGATACTGCCCTTCTTTGACATTCAATTATTCGCTTATTTCAAGTTCTCATCAAATAATAAACAATGAGCTTTCGTCAAAGCAGGAAGTAATATCAATTGCATCGTCATCTGCAGCGCTTGCGGCTACATATTCTGAAACAGCAATAGAGACATACAACAAGACCCAGTTCAATCTGCTCATGAACAAGACAACTCCTACTTATTTGTCAATCATAAATAAGTCAAATGCGCTTCTGTCAAAAGCAAATGACACTGCTCTTTCTGCATCCCTTGCAAATCTCACGAAAATTTATTCAGCAATAAAATCAAAGTCTATATATCAAAATATCTCACTTGAGGCTAATTCATTACTGTCTGCAATTAACAAGACACAAACATTATATTCAGAAGCAAATGCAACATACAATAAGATTCAGGGGATATCACTTAACAACACTGCACAGATACTTAAGGAGGAGTTAGGCTTTAAGCAGATCCCATATAATCTTGCATATATCGGTTCTGAACAACAATCAATAAACCTTATGCTTGCAAGTAAAGTGAATCTTACTAACTCCAATTCAATAATCTCTTCATTGAACAGCATAAGCTCTGGCATTAGTACAATTAAAACGCCTTCTTATCAAGCATTAGTTTCATTGAAGCACTTCGCAGGACCGTTTATAATGGCTGTAATGTCAATAAATATTCCAGTATTCCTAAAACTGCAATTTGCATATTTACTTGTTCCAATCCTGTTCCTGCTCATCGGCATAATAGCAATCATAATACTGTATATCATATATATAGCAGTTAATATAAAAGCCAAACACAAGGAAAGAAGTAGGTTATGGAAATACGCCTTTATAGCATTCATGCTGGCTATGCTGGCAGCAGCATATTATTCATATACTATTGCATCGCAGGCGAATAGCTTCTTGCCTGTGAGTGCATTTTCAAAGCAGATAAACAAATCAAGCATAGTAGCGATAGCATCCACTCAGACAAATTCAAGCTGCATTTCACTACTTCAAAGTAATATAACAAAAATAGGCAAAACGCCTGTAGTCATTCAGCTAAATGCAACCTGCAATCTGCTATATAGTAGCCAATGCATAGACACTTATCTTAGTAAGGGCATTCCAGTTATCTATATAAACTCAAGCTCAAGCACATTCTTGTCTTACAAGGGACTATACGGCGCAATATTATATACAAACGCCTCTGCTGCAGGAACTCAATGCCTTGTCAGCAGGCTTTTATTTGCTAAATAAAGAATAATAAATAAAAGCAATAATTAAATGATAACACAAATAAAATTATAAGAGATAATGAATAATAGATTCAAGGCGAAATAGTATGCCAGATGTAAAACATACAAAAAACAAAACACATGGAGAAACAAAGGTCACGCAAGTGCATGGTAAAGAGAATACTGCAAAAACACCTGCTAAAAAATATCTAATAGTAGCATCTGCAATTTTATTGCTTGTAATACTTTTTTCCGCATTTTATTTTGGATACCATTCCACTAGTACAAAAGCCAACAAATATGGGTTCACTACATTTCAGAGCAATTTCGATACTTCAAGCAATGTGTCTATAGTAGTTAATTATAATTCATCAGCATTCCAGTATGAAATAGACTGCGCAACAAACATAATATATAATCTAGTAAGCGCTCATATAAAAAATTCAGCAGATATAACATTTTTTGTAATTAATTCAACAAATTGCACATACCTGCAAAATGGATTGGGCAAAATAGTGAAAAATTACAGCTATGCAAGCCCTACGACATGCATGAGTATTGCACAGAAACATCCCGCAATCTTCATTAACTATAGCACAACTAACAGCACAGTCATAAAGCCCAATGCACTTTATATGTCCGGCAATGATGGTTTTCTAAAACAGTGCGGAATTGCATCTACAATAAAATAATAAAATTATAATAATGCCATAAAAGTTTAGGTTATTTTTATCATAAATTAAAGCATAACTTTTTATTTTATTTGGGGGCTATTATTATTTTATTTTGAATTAGGTCATACACTCGTGCAGATATCCTAAATTTTATTTTGCTTGATTTTAACTAAAGTTAGTGAGGATGATGAATAAAAGCCAAATAATACTGGTAATAGGAAGCATATTTGTATTTGCTATGTTTCTATCAACTTATTTTACATTTACAAATAATAATAGCCCTACTGCACCATCAGCATCTACAGTGCAGAACTCCACTTCGCTGCAAAATTGCACAGGCGTATTTGCAACAAATGATACTAATGCGATTATTGTAAATTATAGCAATAATTTCATAGTCTCTGTAAATAAAAGCTTAGGCATAAATCAAATCAGCTCAAACACTGCAATTATATCAAATGATATAAATAGTACTTTAAATAAGCTTAATGCAAGTGGTGAAATAAGTTTTCTAGTGCTTAATAATACAACATATCATGTACTTGCATTGAAAAATATTACTGCTTATTCAATGCAGAATGTAATATCTAACAACATGCAGTCAGATAAAATAGCATCGAATGCAATTGAAGCTTTTACGCTGTTTAGTATATCTTCAATATCTTATGCAAATTTGCCATCAATACTAAGTTTTAGGGCATATTCTCAGCAGTTTACGCAACGGGAAATTCTAAAAAATAGGCAATATAATTTAAGCATTTACCCTATTCTGCCAATTAATGCAGTAGTACCTGTGACTGTACAAGGCATGATAAGCAGCAACGGCTTATGCCAAGGAAGCATACGAATAATTTCTCGCCCTGCTGCATAATTTATGAATATATATTTTATTTCTAAAATAATAGACCAGATGCATTACAAACAACTGCCTATTAATTTCTATTTTATTAACTGATATGGCTCAGGGCTCGCATTTTTATTTTTAATTATCTTTTATGCTGCTAAGCTTCTGCTGCTTGAACATGTTTATTATTTCATCAGTAGTTGTTGCATCCTCTGCACTTTTGTCTTTCCTTATCACAGAACCATCAGATATAAGCCTTGGGAACCGCAACGCGTATCCTATTCCATTCTGCATTCCACAGGTGTGTGTAGGAGATTTTGTTATTTCATCTGCTCTGACTTTGATAATATATTTCGGTTCAATCCATATGTCTGGTTTTATAATCGCATCCACCCTTATAGGTTTTGAATTAGACTTTATTTGGTCAAGCTCTTTTTTTAGCTCTGCCATTTCTGCCTCTGAAAATCCTGTACCTATTTTTGATACTGTTTCATACATGTCTCTCTTCTTATTATATACAGCACACAGGAGACCTCCTAGCCCAAACTCTGTCCTACTGCCCTTACCTATATAATAACCTATAATAGCAAGATCAATAGTATCTGACAATTCTCCTCTATAGCTTCTTTTCATTTTTATCCAGGTGAACTTTCTGGCTCCTGCAATGTAATGGCTTGCAAGGCTTTTTGCAACAATACCCTCAAGCCCATTTTCTATAGATTCATCAAAAAACCTTTCAAGTTCTTTTTCAGATCCTGTTAGTATCCTGTTTGCAGGAGAAATTAGGTTTACGCCTTTTAGCACATGCTCAAGTGTCTCTCTTCTTTTTGAATACTCCTTATTAAGATAACTTTCGCCATTCAAATAGAGAAGGTCAAATGCAAACAGATGCAGAGGAACTTGCTTTATTTTTTCCTGTATGCCATAGACTCTCTTCCTCTGTATTGTTTCCTGAAAGGGCAAAAACTCGCCTGTATCTTCATTGAATGCTATAGCTTCCCCCTCAAATATTATTTCTTTTTCTTTTATATTTTTTCTTACCTCCTCAGCAATATCTGGAAACATGCTTGTTGTTTCATCAAGATTTCTAGAGTATATCTTTATTTCATCGCCTTTTTTATGTATCTGGCATCTAAATCCGTCATATTTCTGCTCGACTGCAAAATTCCCACCCATTTTATCTATTATCTGATGAAAAGTAGCAACCCTTTCTGCAAGCGCGGGCCTTATAGGCTTAAACAGCGTTACCTTCATATGCTTTATTCCTTCCTCCCCATTGCTGTAAAGTATTTCGCCAATATACCCTAGGTCACTGCAAATATTATATGCTCTCTCAAGTTCCTGCCTAAATTTCCTCTCATTTGTCGATGCGAGTGAGAGCGCTTCAAGAATTGTATAATCCCCAAATCCTAGCCTCAACTTGCCAAGGGCATATCTAACTATAAACTTAGCCTCTTGTGGAGAAGATGCTGAAATTAAGTTTGATAACAACCGTATTTTCATATCTTTGCTGCCCTTGCCTGACAAAGAAGATATTTTTGTCATTGTGTCATAGATTTCAATTACTGATCTGTCCCTTGCGCCGATAGGGGTTATTTTTGATTTACCTTCAAGCAGCTGCCTTGCAGTCAGCCCCAAATCCCCAAGCTTTTTATATACTTTCTCTATCTCATGCTTTGGCACATTCACAGATAATGCAATCGCATCCTCTATTATTTTATCTGCTACACCAAGCTTTAGATTTGCAAATGGTGGGGCAAGCACTCCTTGCATAACATATATTGTTTTTGAAATTTCTTCTTTTTTTACTTTTCTGAATAGTTCTGCAAGAATATCTATCATCTCGAGCCTTGAACTGATAGCTTCAAGTTTCTCAAAATACCCTGCGAGTTCGCTAAACAGCATAGAATCAATAATAATATAGTATCAAAAAAACTAAAAAGAGCGCATTAAAATTATTTTTATTGATAGTACTTGCAGGTAGGCTTTAGTTCAATGACATATAGGTGAAGATCTTACTATCCAGCTGCAACCAATATTTGAAGAGCAGGTGTTGTTGCCTAGGTCAAGGTTTGTAGTGCTATTTCCTGATCCAAGAATACAGCTTAATCCAACTCTTCCAAGGAAGGCATTGTTATACAATTGTATAAGATAAGAATTAACAATAGCTAGTCCTACCCTGCTGTTATTGCTTGAGGTGTCATTAGATAGCTGTATATTCGTTGAATTACGTATAGTATATGCATTTATAGCATGCACATTATTAGATAATATAAGGCTGCTTAAATCATTTAATATATTGATGCCTATTGCATATCCTGAGATATAGTTATGTTCAATATGGGCCCTTTGAGAATATAAACTGCTTATCGCTGTCCCCTCCTGCTGCGTGCTGTAGAAAGTATTATTGAGAATATTTATGCTTGTATTCTTTGCAATTACAGGGCTCGAAAATCCTTTTAAGTAGCAATTCTCAAGGGTTATTCCTGTGGCGTTTTCTGCATCAATAAGCACTCCGCCTTTTGTTGCTATTAAGGTATGGCCATTGCAGTTAAGTGTTGAATCATTTGATTTGAGGATTTGGTAGCAGGTGCTATTATAAGGATAAATGAAGTCTCTTCCTAAGGAATACAGAGATCCTGAAGGTACAAGGTTGCAGCTCAGGTCTGGAGAAAGCTTCGAGACAGAAGCCATCCAGTGGCATCCTATTTTTGTATTGCCATAGTTGATGCCGCCATTTTCAGAGGACATGTTGCTATCAGCTGGACTGCAGTAATAATCTGTTTTTGTAGAAAGCATTGTATTATTCATTACTGTATTGTTGCCTGAAGTATTCTCTATGCGCATACCAAAGTAGTTGTTGACTCCTGTATTGTTGTTTATAAGGTTGTCAGCAGAATTTACAACTGCTATCCCAGTGCTTTGGGAAAGGCCAAATGATGCATTGTTGCCTGAAATTACAGACTTGCTTACATTGTTCAGGAATATGCTTGCATTTGCAGGATATTTAATATCATTATTATGCACAAGAGCTTCTGATATTTTATTAAAAGATATCCCAAGTTTATTGCTTTGTATTGAATTATTCAAAAGTTTTACTATGGATGAATTATTTATAACCACTCCATTATCAAATCCGTACAGTTTACATGAGCTTATTGTAATATTTGTTTTGTTGTATGCAGATATCCCTGTAATTTCATCTGTACCTGTTATGGAATGCCCTGCGCAGTTAAATTTAACATTGCTTGCATTTATGCTTATGCAGGTCTGCAAGCCACTTACTAAATTACTTACTAATGTATAATTTCCTGGATGGGATATTACCTGGCAGGAATTTACAGGGAAGTATGCAAGAGAAACAGAAAGATGAAGCTTGCATTCAGCCCAGTTTGCGTCTGTTACACCGCATGTAACTTGACTCATAAGATTTGCATCTGTTTTATTTGCATTATTGTTAGCGAATACATCTACTATCGAATTATTCTTTGCTGTTCCATTTGTGAATATATTTCCAATAGATCTGTTTGCATATATACCTAATTCATTATTTGATATATTAAATAAATTAAATTTATTTTCCCCTGAATTTAGCAGGTAAAGGCCAGTGCTGCTGTTTTTTATCTTAATATTTGAACCATCTATACCACTTGTGTTCTTGAGCAGGACTGAAACATTGCCTCCTGAAACATTTATATTTGTGAGATTCCCTGAAACAATGTTCTCAAATCTTATACCTGCATGGGAATTTATTATATCACAATTACTTATAGAAACTTCTGTCCTATTTTGTGCTAAAATACCGATCGGCGCATTAGAGATAGTATGTCCATTGCAGTTAATCTTTACATTATCTGCATTTATAGTCACGCATGGCATACGTAGGGCATTTACAATAGGATTTGAGATATTTACAAAATCGCCCATATTGATATTTGAGCTTAGGCTATAAGTACCTGGATTATTTATGCTGCCGCATTCGTTTATCTCTTTCTGTGTATTCCTGCTGTTGCTCAGGTTGATA
>JAJYYU010000011.1 GCA_021800515.1 Microcaldota archaeon | reverse complement strand
ATACGCCAAGGTTGGGATTTGAACCCAAACTTCCCGAAGGAAACCGGTTGCCTTGTTTGCATCATTAAATCAGCTCTTGATGTTTTAAAAACTCAAGACCGGCGCGTTACCGGACTCCGCCACCTTGGCATTGACATTTAAATTCAATATGATTTAAGCTATTCCTTACGCTGCCAAGCGCACATGTTATTTTTATACGTGGTTGTATGAATAAACTAAATCAAACAAAAAATATTGTTGTTAATAAAATAAAAGAGTTTGCTTTTTATTTTAAGCCAATTTTTGGATCACTATATGTTATGTTGCAAAATGCTTTTAAGCCTATGCCAAAAAATCATAGCAGTCATCAGAAATTGCAGTTTAGAATAGGAAATACCAGACAAATGCTTCAAAAATCAAAAAAAGTAAATTTGTCTTATTCTGCAAAGCAATCAATACCTAGTATAATTTCTGAAGTTCATTGGAAAAATACACATGGAGAAACATTTATCTTTCCGGAATTAGAGTCAAATTATCATATAATCATCAATGGGATGAGTGGATTTGGGAAGAGTACACTTGTAAAGTCAATGCTTGCAGACATTTATGAAAGCGACAAGGCAGCAATCATATTTGATATGCATAATGAACATGGTGAAATTGTTAGAAAACTTGATGGACATGAATATAACATAGGAAATCTTGGTTTTAACTTGTTTGAATTGAATGGACTTACTATAAGTGAGCGTGTAAACCAATTATCCCAACTGTTTAAGGATGTTTTTAGCCTTGGATACTTACAGACTCTAAAGCTAGGCCAATGCATGTGGTATACTTATAGGAAGCTTGGAGCGCAAAGCCGGGAATCAAGGTATATAAAATCAGTACCAACATTTTATAACTTACTGCAAGAGCTTGAGATATTCATAAACAATGCAAAAACAATAAGTGAAAAGAACAGCCTTATACACTTAAAGGAAAGAATAGAGTTAATCAATAACAAGGTATTTTCAAAAAATACTGGCAGCCTGTCTAATCTTAAAAAAGGAATAAGTTCTATTTCTCTCGAATCATTAAACACAAGAGAACTACAGATGATTTATATCTCAGAACTAATCAAGAGGCTTTATTCTACAATGCACGAAAATGACAAGGAAGCAGGACTGCGTCTCTATATTGTAATCGATGAATCGGAACTAATAATAGAGCTTGCAGATGCATTTATAAGTAAATTAATAACAGAAGGAAGAAAATATGGAATAGGACTTATAATAGTAATGCATAGGCTTGCGGACATGAACAGACAGATAATATCTAATGTTTCAACATTTATTAGCTTTTTTATTACAGAACCACAGGATCTTAACTATGTATCCGACCTGTTTTCTGGAGGAGATCCTATTAAAAGAGCAATGATAAAAGATAAGCTTTGCAGCATGAAAGTAAATCAAGCCATGATAATGAGCACAAAAATCAGATCTGTTACTATTGTAGACACGAGCAACATAAAAATAGTTTTAGGAAAAATAGATAAATTAAAGGCAATTGGCAGCAATAATAATAACTCAATAGCTGCTATGGGTTCTGATATTGAGAACAATTTAAACAGCTGCAAAATATCAGATAATACAAAAATTTATGGGATTCTTAAAAACCCTGTAAGAAAAAAGGAATTGGAATCATTTCTTGCAGACTATGAAATTAAAAATATAGACTCAATGCCAGAGATAGATAAATTTACAGTAAAAGATAACAAAGGCCAGATGGAGGAATGGCTTATGTTGCATAGCAACAGCCTGAGCATTGAGCATGAAGTATATGTAAAAATAATTAGCAAATATTTAAAATCAAATAGCATAAGAAATTATATATATGGGCGGCATTACGGACCAGATATTATTGCACATATAGCAGATAGAAAAATTGCAGTCGAATATGAAACAGGAAGAAAAAATATCATTAGCACTAAAGCAATGATCGAAAATAGGATTAAAGAATTTGATGCAGTGATAGTAATAGTGAACCAAGATGCATTTAAATTCTATAAAGAATTCATTGAAGGGATAGACAAAAAAGTTAAAGTATTCTGCATTAATGATATTAATAGTAATGTTATTTCAAATATATTACAAATGTAAATATTTTAACTGTTCAATAGCAACAGCAAATGCATTTACTGTATATAAATACAGTATGAAAACATATAATATAGTAAGACATATGGAGTTTACATTTTATAATAGTATAGCAGGCTTAGATTTTTGCAGAGATTTTAAAAAGAAAAATATAAATAAATTATAGAGTTTATGAAGGGAAAAAATACTACAAATATAATTTCAGGGATTAATAAAAAGATTTTATTGTTATTTGGAATTTTCGCTATAATTTCTGCTTTTGCTTGGATTACGAGCGCGATTGTTATCAACCCTAGTTTTAATTTTTTTAAGGGTGCGCTCAGTCAATTAGGATCAAAAGGGGCTAATGATTCCTGGGTTTACAATATAGGATTGATATTCACTGCAATTTTTCTATTTATCTTTGCAATAGGCTTATTGGCATACTCAAAAAATAAAATAGAAGAAGCAGGAAGTTCCTTTTTGATGGTTTCAGCAATTTTTCTTGCACTTATTGGAGTTTTTCATGGAGGAACATACCCCCATGATTTTGTTTCTGTTTATTTTTTTATTCAATCAGGATTGGCAATAATAACAATAGGAATTGGGTTGCTATTAGAGAGCAAAAAACAAGGGGTTATTATACTGTTTCTAGCAATTTCTGCAATTACGATCGCAGAAATAATAAAAAATTTTGTTTCCACAGCAGTACTTGAAACGCTTGGGACAGTCGCAATAAGTATATTTGCAGTATTAATGATATTATTTTTTAATAACAGAAAGGATAAATGAAAATAAAATAATAATAAAATAATAAATTCTGTAAGTTTTAGTTATTCTTTTACTTTATATTTTACTTTTTACTTTATATTCTACTTATTTATTATTGAGAATGCGAAGCAGTTCCTCTTCACTTATGCATCCCTCACGTATAATAGAAATTGCTGTATCACGTCCTTTGTCTAGTATTGTAATTAGCGTTGATGGTTTGTTTTTGTGTTGTTTTTGCTCAGCTGAGATCACTTTTACTACAATATCTGGCTGATTCTTTTCTTTTTCAAATCTTGCAATTAAATCTTCTGCATTTATAAAGGAGTTTTCGCCTGATATATTTGCTGATGTTGCTGTTATTGGCTCATTTGTTAAGTCAAGAAGAATGTTCAAAAATTTATCATTAGGAATGCGAAGCATTACTGTATCTTTACCAGAAGTTAGCACATTTGATACTTTTTTGCGCTTTACAAATAATATACTAATAGGGCCTGGCCAGACTTTTTGAATGATTTCCATTTCACCCTTGCTGATTTTTGCAATTGATTTTGCCATATCTATCGAGTTCACTAGGACAGGTATTGCTTTTCTTTCATCCCTTTGTTTTATTTTAAATATCTTTTTTATATTTATATCTGACTTTATAGAAGTTGCAAGCCCGTATACAGTATCAGTAGGGATAGCTATTACCTTGCCTTGCTTAATCATATCTGCTATATACTCAAATTCAGCCTTGTTAGGAACATCAAGATTAATTATTACCTTTTCCATTATAACCATTTCTGTATTATTTATTTATGGTTCAATTTATAGCACACTTTACTAATAAATCTTTTCAGCTGCTTTTTTAAATGCCCTAACTGCGTTATTTCTATCTTTCTTGCTATTTATATTTATTTTTTTATATTCGAATGCTGCAGCAAATGGATGTCCGCCGCCATGGAAGTATTTTGCAAAAGAAGCGCATTCTGTGCCCCTACCCCTAAGATGGACAGTGCTTGTAGAAGAATTGTAAAAAATAGATACATCTGCTTCTGCTTTATCTAAAAGAAAATATCCTGCAAAAGAGGATTGGAGATTTTTGCTAAAACTGACTGCAAATCTCTTATTTTTGGCAGCAAATTCGACCATATATTTGCGCAGCAAGAGAGTATTCTTTTTTGCATCTTCTAGATATCCCTTGTAGAATTTGTTTATGAAGTTATTATTTAGATTATAATTTGATATATAGTCTACAAGTGTTCTTAAATTTTTTGTGGCATTTTTCTGAAAGCAGATTTGAGAAATAACATACCCTGTTTTCTGCAGTATTTTTTCAGTTATGCCTTTAGCCTGCTTGTGCAAGTCGCCAAGCATTACCATATGTACAAATTTCTCAGCTTTCTTAGTCTTTTTGCCAAGCAGAGTATAAACTATATTAGTGGCACAATTTATCTCATTCTCATTGCAAACAAGGAAATCTAAATTATATGCTATTTCCATCGCAAAAGCAAGATCCCATTCATGATGGTCAAGCCATATAATAATATTATTATTTTTTTTGAAATTTCTCAGCATGCTTAATATGTCAGGAACTGAATCTCTATTGATACCTATATCACTTATTATTATTACACTGTTAGTGAGATTTCTAGTCCTTTTCACTAAGTCTGCTATCTCCTGCTTTCTGTAATCAGTAAAAAATATCTTATTAATGTTATTCCTGTAATTATTTTCTATAATGCTTGCACTTCCTATACCGTCAAAATCTTTCATGTGGGTAATGCAATTTATCTTTTTATTTTTAAGCAAATCATGGAATTTAGGAAACAGATTCAGAGCATCTAGCTGTTCAGGTCTTATCTTTTTTATAGTATTTTTGCGGCTAGAAAATAAATTATCTGCAACATATATTAATTTTCTTTTGCTAGGTCTTGCCATTTGAATCATTTCTATATATTATGGTTTTAGTCTTTTAGGATCCCTTGGAAACAGCGATGCTTCTCTTATGTTCTTTTGACCTGTCAGTTTCATAGTTAACCTCTCAAGCCCTATGCTCCATCCTGCATGAGGTGGAGCTCCGCATCCCATTGCATTTGTATAAAATTCAAATTTCTTTGGATCCATACCTCTATTTATAATAACTTTATTTAACAATTCCTTTTCATGTATTCTCTGCGCACCGCTTGATATTTCAAGACCCTTATATATAAGATCAAAGCTGTTACAAAGCTTTGGATCATCTTTATGGGGCATTGAATAAAATGCCCTTAGTTCTGTAGGGAAATCCTTTATTATTACTGCATCGCCGAATATATTTGAGATTTCTGCCTCTGCCTCTCTATTGAAGTCATCCCCAAATTTTATCTGCATTCCAGTTTCCTTTAATTTTTCAATCGCATCTAAATACGTGATTGTATTTATGTTTGGTATCTGCAAATCCATGCCAAGAATTTCAAGGGACCTCTTATTCTTATTCTTAACATTAGTAATTATATCAATAAAGACTTCTGACAAAATATGCATTGCATCATTATGGTCACTAAACCCCATTTCGATGTCCATCTGCGTTATTTCCGTTAGATGGTAGCTTGTGTTAGACTTTTCTGCTCTGAAAACAGGAGATACTGTAAAAACCTTATCCATGCCGCCTATTACTGCAAGCTGTTTATATAACTGGGGGGATTGTGCAAGATATGCTTTTTTATCAAAATAGGATATACTAAAAAGATCGGCCCCTCCTTCTGTTGCCTCCTCTACCATGCAAGGCGTGCGTATTTCTTGGAAACCTTTTGATGAAAGAGAGCTTCTGAAAGAGTCAAGTATTACAGACTGTATATCGAATATTGCTGTCGTCTCAATCCTGCGCAGGTCTATGTACCTAAAGTCAAGCCTTACCTCCTGGTCTGCATCAACCTTCCCTGTCACCTCAAAAGGTATTAATGAAGCAATAGGATTCAGGTTTTTTATATCTATAATCTGTATCTCAAAGCCGCGTTTCGCTTCTTTATTTATTTTTAGTAGCCCTTTTAGTTGGATGACGCTTTCCTTTGGCAAGTTCATTGCATCAAGAATTGATTTATCTGTTATTCCTGCCTTGCCTATCACCTGCACAAGCCCTGTTTTATCCCTTAGAATAAGAAATGTAATTTTTCCCAATGCTCTTACTTCATGGACCCATCCTGCAAGCACAACCTCTTTCCCATCAAGGGATTCATTTAGATCATTTATAAAATAATTTCTTAACATATTATCTGCACGGCAAAAACACAAAACTAATGCAACTTTAAAATCCTTCTGTAGTTAGAGGCTCTAAAATCAAAGAGGCATCCAATTAAAAAGTAAAAATAATTAATAAAAATAAAATAAACTAAAATAAAAAATAAAAAAATAGTAATAAAAAACAATTAAGCCATTATGGCTTTGCAAGTGTAATCTGTATTGCACTTACTTTTGAAGTTGATCCATCCTCATTTGTAAGCTGCTCTGATGCAGTCTTTATTGCAGTCTCTTTTACCTCAGGAAGGAATCTGTTAACAACGATCTCCTTTACGTCAACCGCTCTTGAAATCGCATTTCCTCTTGCCTTTATCGTCACTTCCTTCATACCATTGTTGAACTGCGTGACAACTGCCAAAACATAATTCATTGCTGGTTTTTTTCCAACATAAATTATGTTTTCCTCTCCCATGCTGTTTATTTGGTTCTCTTGTTTGTTTTCTGTCATTTTTACACCTTATGTTTTTATCTCTTCTGAATAGGATATTATATTTAATTGCTTGAAATTATATTAATTGCTTGAAGTTTTTAAAATTGCGTATTATTTTAGCAATTCACTGATTTTAAACCATAACGCTAAATTAATATATCAGATAAGAATTAAATAATGTAACATTAACATAATTCACAATAATTTAGAATAAATTATCCATAAATAAAAATATAAATATTTGGTTTAAACTTAACAGTGGTAAAATGAATAAAATAGAAGTTATAAATAGAGATATTAAAGTTAGACATGAAGGAGGGAAATTGAAAAATGCGTTTGATTTGTATTCCAAATTAAAACTCACAATTTATGAAGCTATGGATCATGAAAGTAACAGGCATATTCTTGATAATATGATTAATGTCTACAAGAATTTTGCAGAATACCGTGAACACAAGGATATAAAATATTTAGAAAAAGTAATTGAAAGTTCAAAAAATATTACTTCAATATTTTACAAAGATGGGGAAAAGGAGAAACATGCAGATATAGCACGATTATTTGCCTCTATCACTATAAATGCACAGGAGTTCATTGTTGAAGACATACAAAGCAAAAATCCTTACAAGGCAATACTTTTACTCAGACAGATGAGAGACAGCGCAGAAGAATTCGGAATAGAGCCATTCATACAGGATGTAAGAGGAAGAATAAAACAAAAACTGCTGGCACTCGAATTCAGAAGGTAGCAAAATATTTTATTAATAGCACTAACAGTATTAGTTTATAGCCTACTGAATTTTCATTAATTAAGTAACAGACATGATGTTTAAATCATGTCTCACTTTCAAGCTCCTTTATAATTTCTCTTGTCCTCTTTGTGTCTTTCAGAGCATATTTTATTACCTGCGCAAGGCTCTTGACAGGCTTTATTTTTATCTTCTTTAACATATCTTTACTAAGACTTATATCATCTATATTGCTCTGCGGGATTATCACTTCTTTAATCCCAGAATTTATGGCTGCTTCAACCTTGCTTGAAACCCCACCAACAGGCAGCACATCTCCTCTGACAGAAAGCGAACCAGTCATTGCGATTGACTGATTAACAGGAATGCCTTCCATTGCACTTATTATACTTACTGCAACTGATATGCTTGCGCTATCCCCTTCTATGCCTTCATAGGTCTGCAGGAACTGCACATGCATATCATAACTAGCAACATCCTTTGCCATGTGCTTCTTTATGACAGCACTCACATTCTTTACTGCTTCATTAGCGATCTTCCCGAGCTTCCCAGTAGGTATAAACTTGCCCTCAGACCTTGAACTTGCTGGTGTAACCTCACTTACAATTGGAACGATTATTCCCGATGATAGCACTGATCCACCAACTACTGCAAGACCATTGACTTTGCCTACACTGAAGCCAGATGTGTTAAATACTCTATAATCCTTTTTATATTCTATAGACTGTGCTATTGCCTGTGATTCTATAGGATATGCATACTTCCTTGAATTAAGGACATCTGTTCTTGTTACAATATCTTTTTTATTTTCAACCGCAATATCGCCTGCAGCACGTATTATGCCCCCAAGATCCCTTAGTATGAGGGTAAGTTTATTTTTTCTTCCAGATCTTCTTTTTGCCTCATCGATTATCTCTTGCACTGCGCCTTGATCAAACTTTGGTATTTTACCATCCTTTTTTATTTCCTGGGCAATGAAATGCACAAGCGCATTTCTGTTTTCTACAGTATCATCCATTGTAGAATCCATATATACTTCATATCCATAACCACGTATTCTTGATCGCAGCGCAGGGTGCATATTCTTTATATCCTGAAGATTGCCTGCCGCAACAAGGATAAAATCTGCTGGCACTGGCTGGGTCTTCACAAGCGCACCTGAACTCATCGCGCTCTGACCAGTTATTGGATACTTGCGCTCCTGCATTGATGTGAGCAGATCCTGTTGGGATTTTGGATCTAGGCTTGAAACTTCATCAATGAAAAGAACTCCTTTGTTCGCTTTGTGTATAGCACCGCTTTCGACTCTAAGATGAGCTGGAGTGCCAAGCCCTCCTGTCTGCAATGGATCATGCCTGACATCACCAAAAAGTGAGCCTGCTTTTGAGCCTGTCGCATCTATGAATGGCGCATGTTCCATCCCTGTATTATCAACAATAAGCTTTGGCTCATTGTAATCCTGCATTCCTGGTATCATCATGCGTTTAGTAAGACCTGATGTAAAAAGAAATATAGATCCGAATATGAATATGCCAAGTATAAGCGCTGCGAAAACAACAAGCTCATAACCCTTAATAAATCCTGTAAAAGTAAGGCCTGTAAGAATTATAACAATTGCAATTACAACAGGTCCTGCAATTGAACCCTGTTTTCCCATTGACATTTTATTTTTCATCCTTTCTTTTTGCAGTATCAATCGTCCCTGGCCTTCATGGTTTTTCATGCTTTCTTGGTCTGGATATGTTTTTACAGTTTTTATAAGAGGCATATTTTCGTCATTGACATTCTTGTATACGAGTACATCCTCAAGATCAGTGACAGGAAGAAGTTCTGACATTGCCTGTGCAAGCATTGTTTTGCCTGTGCCAGGTTCGCCTATAAGCAGGACGTTCCTCCTTTGCTTCGCTGCTTTTTTTATTATCTCAACAGCATTCTTTTGCCCTATTATCTGATCGATAAGCTTGTTGGACACTTTTATTTCATCTGTTGTTTTTATTTCTTTTGATAAGTCTTTAACCATGAAAACACCATTCACTCAAATTGATGGAATATGAGAAACAATAATTATAACCTGAAAATAGTTATAACCTAAAAATATAATAAAAAATTATAATTAAATAAAATATATAAAATAAAAATATATATAATTAATATAATTATATTAATTCAAAATTTATAAATACTTCCCTTAATTTTCCTAAGTTGCTGTTTAATATTCTAATAAATAAGGGCTCAAGCTATGTCAATGAGAAATTTGACCTGTGGATAGTTGTAAAATTACATCCATAAGGTTCCTCAATGCTGCGGCTAAGCACAAGCTTAAGATAGCCTAAATAAGGAACCGCAGCAATGACCTTTCCCTCTATAAGCGAAGCATTTGAAGGATAGTTTCCATACTGCAGATCAAGCGCAGGATTGTTGTCGCCTTTTGTAAGATAATAATAGGTGCCTGACACATTAATTATTGCGAAAACCCTGTGCACTATAAAAGTGTCTCCCATCCTGTAGAAGGAATCATTAGGCACTGTTTTATAAACAATTATAGTATTGTTTGCATCTGTGCTTATCGTTCTGTTTCCGATTTTGATCGAATTAGTATATGCAACCTGCTTTGTAGTGCCATTGAAATACTTTATGGTCCTTGTACCGCAGTAATATTTTATAAGGCTTTTGCTCTGATTAACTATAAAATACCTTCCTGTTGAGTCATTTAATTGTATAAGGAGTATCGCATCACCAGAATTAAAAAACTGGTCTATGCTATGCGAAGAATAATTATATGAAACGCATTCACGTACTGTATTTGTACTGAAATTTTTTATAAAAGACGAGTACATACTTTGCGTGACATTTACTATAGGCGCATTTATGGTATGCAGTCTGCCAGATAAAACAACAAGATCTCCTCTTTGAAGTACAGGCAGCATGCTGCAGCTTGGAACAACGTCAAGAGGGTAATATGTGCCAAGTGCAATATCAAGCCCTAAGAAAATAACGCCAACAATAATTAGGGCAGCCACAATCTCAATAATATCTTTTTTCCTGCTGGATTTATTCTCCTTCATTATGTTTATACTTTCAATTGCAACAAGAATTATTATAAGCGCAAAAAGTACAATACCAAGAGCTACAGATACCATTGGATTATGCTGCAATATTATATAAATAAAAAATAGCAAAATGATAAGAATATACATAGGCCATGTAGTGATTTGCGCATTTTTGCCTATCTCTTTGCTTTTTTTGCTTGTATTACCTGCATTTTTATTTTTGACATTATTATCTTTGATATTATTATCTTTGGATATTTTTTTATTTTTTTTATTGTGACTATTGTTTTTTTTGCTATTAAGCGCACTTTGATTTTGATTTTGCATTGCCATTATATCCCTCATCAGTTTGTTTTTGCAAGTGCCTGCTGCCTCAACTCACTTAGCTGCAGACCAAATGCCTTTGATTCGTCATTCTGTTTTGAAACGCCTATTGCAATATCCGCCTCTGTAATCAGTGAATCATTATGGCTTACAACAATGAACTGGGATGACTTGCTCAGCTCTTTTATTATCTTTGAAAGTTTTTTTGAATTTTCCTTGTCAAGAGATACATCTATTTCATCAAAAAGATAGAATGAGAGTGAATTTCTTATCTGGATAGACAAAAGCAGGATAATCAACAGCAGGGCCTTTTCGCCGCCTGAAAGAGTCTCTATAGACTTGGGCAGTCTCTTGGCGCCAATCTTTGAAATCTCTATAAAAAGGCCTGAATTAAATGGATCGTTAGGCTTCTCTATCCTCAGGCTTACTTCCTCTGTTGTCGTTACATAGCTGAACAGCTTTTTCATGTTACTATTTACAGATTCAAATACTGTATTAAAGATTGAAATTTTTCTGCTTTCTATTTCATTTATCATTTCAATTACAGCATCCTTTTCCTTCTTAAGTGTGCTTAGCTTCTGCTCTATTTCATTAAGATCTTTCTGCCTTTGCGCAAACATCTCAGGTGCTTTCAAATTAACATTATTTATTTTTTCAAGATCCTTCTTTGCAGAGCCTAGCTCAATCTCAAGTTCCTGCTGGGAGTTTATTCCAAAGTGTTTTTTCAAGAACTCCATATTAATAATCTCTAAGGAGGCTTCTTGCTTGCCACTGATGTTAGATATGGCATTAAGTATATCTTCTGTGTTTAGAACATTAAGCTCTGATTTTATATCATTCAACCTTATCTGTATATGCTGCTTATTCAAGTCTATTTCAGAGTTCTCCTTTGAAAGCCTTTCTACATTGCTCTGTATCTTGCCTTTTTCAAACCCTATCTTTGAAATCAATGCATCCTTTTCATTTATTTGATCAAACAATGCTGCAGACGCCTTGTCCTTTAATTTCAGCTTGCTTTCCATTTCTGTAAGATGAATGCTGAGTGAAGCCTGGTCTGATTTCAACTTTGAAAGTTCTGCCTTTATTTCCCGCAAACTTTTGCTTGCATCCTGCATTTCCTTATCCACCTGCTTGGCGCGGGAGCCATACATCTCATTTTCCTTTACTAGTGATGCAACCTGCATCTTCATATCCTGCAGTTCTGCTGATAACTTTTCCTGCAGTTCAGCATCCTTCTCCTCATTAGCATTGCCTACAATGCTATCAATTCCAGAATAAATGCGCATTGCATTTTCTTTCATCAACTTTAAATTCGTCTCTATATCTGCCTTTTTATCAGTAAGAGACTGGCTTGCTTCTACAAGTTTTTCATATTCTTGGGTTTTTGCTTTGTATGCTGTGCTAAGCTCATCCTGTTCATGCGACAGCTCATCTATTTTGGACTGCATATGTTTCAACTCGATTGAAACATCAAGTTTTTCAGTCTCTTTTTTCGATTTTTCAGATGCAATCTGCCTTAAAATTTCATTATGATCTCTGAGCTCCTGCACTAAAATACTTTTCATCGAATTTAGCTTACTAAGTTCTGCTTCAAGCTGAGGGTATTGTTTCTGCAACTTGAAACTACCTCCACTGACAATTCCTGAAGGCTCTATAACTTCACCTCCACTTGTCACATATCTATGCATGCCAAGACCTATTTTCTTGGCAAAGGAAAAGTCTTTTATTATATAGGTATTTGAGAAGATATAATCAAATGCTTTTGCAAATTTTTTATCGCAGGATATCTTATCAATAATTCGCTCTGCATTTTCTATCTTCGGCGTTTGCTTTATTATGACATCATTTATCGGAATAAATGATGCAATGCCAAGGGACTTTGATTTTAGTATAGAAATTGCCTCATTTGCAGTTTCAATTGAATCAACAACAAAATAATTGAGCCTATTGCCAGCAGAAGCATAAACTGCTGCCATATCCTTATCGTCAAATGTGAATAATTCGTAAGCCCTCCCATAAAATCCCTTTTCTAACTTGGATTTAAGGATATTGTTTATCTCTATTGATGAACCTGACTTTGACACTGCAATGCTTTCTTTCACATTTAGAATCTTTGAATCTATTTCAGGGACCCTGCTCTCAAATTCCTTTATTTTGGTATGCTCCTGCTGTATTTTTATATCACTCTGCGCAAGCTCCTTGTCAAGCGCGCCTATTTTATCACGCATAGAGTGGATCTGGTTTAAATATGATGAAGAATGGTCTTTAATTGAACTTATTTTGCCTTCAATTTCCAGAAGAAGAGATTTTAAGCTGTCTATGCGCTCCCGATGCCTTGTCTCTTCCTGTGAAATCTGTATCAACTCCGAGCTAAGCCTTTCTATATTTTTATCAATCTCCTTATAATCCTTTATTAAGGTTGTATTTGTTTTTGATCCTGTATTCTGTTTTTTTACTTTTATCTTGCTTAATGCATCTGCTATTTTAATATCTAGATCTGAAATCTGCGCATTATTTTTAGTAATTTTACCTGTTATCTGCGCTGATTCATTCTCAAGATCTGAAAGCCTTTCTGAAATCTTTTTAAGATCTGATGAATATGCTGAGATCTGCGTCTCATTTATTGCGATCTTTAAGCGTATGTCTGAGATTGATTTATTTATAATGCCTGTCTCTGTAGAGTCCTTTGTTATCTTTCCTGTTAAATCCTGTTTCGCTTTTGAAATAGACTCTATTTCTAGATCAAAATTGTATATCTTTCCTTGAAGCTGCTTTATCAAGTCTAAGTTGGTTTTAATTTTTTCCGTGCTCTGCTCAAAAGATTTGGATAATTCCTGCTCTCTGGTTTTCAGAAGTGCATAATTTAAGAGGCGCGATTTCTGGGATAATGCTATATAATGTTCTGCTTCTGATTTTTCTTTTTCAAGCTCCTTAAGAAACCCTATTCTCTCGCCAAGCATTACGTTTGCCTCTGTTATTTTTGCATCAACCTTCTCTAATTCATCCATTGCAGCGTCTTTTTTCTCATCAAACTGCTTAATCCCTGCAGCAGTATCTATAAGGCTTCTGCGTTCCTTTGGATTATAGTCAGTTACCCGGATTATTTCGCCCTGCTGCATTGTATTTGTATTGTTTATCTCTGCTTTGTAGGCTTTTAAAAAGTCTACTATACTCTGCCTTGAGGTCCTTTTCCCATCCATTCTATATACTATATTGTTATTGGTGTCTATTGATTTTTCTATTATTATTTTTTGGTCGCCATTAAACTTGACAGTAACAGAACCTTTTTTTACACCTTCCTTAGACTTCTGTTTTACAAAACTGTTTATAAGATCGGTAGAGGAGTTTACACGCATCCTCCTAAGAGAAGGCTCGCCCAATGCAAACAAAATCGAATCGCAGATGCTTGACTTGCCAGATCCATTAGGGCCAATAATACAATTAAAGCCTTTTTCAAAGCGCACTGATGATGACTTAAAGGACTTGAAATTATGGAGTGAAATTTCCTCTATGTATAACATTTTCTACACCTGGTTGCCTTGCGCTTACTTTAAATAATTATTTTGTATGGGAACCCTTAAAATTGTTTGTTTTTGCGACATTCTGAGGAATGGCTGATTCAGCAGCCGCCTGCTTTGACATCTGCAGCGAAATTATTGATTCCACATGGGAATCCAAGAGTACTCCAACTATCCTGCCTGCGCGTGAGACTGCTATTACCCCTTTCTGCGTTGAAGCCATAAGGTCAATAACCTTTGAGAGGGGCGCATTGTAGTCTATTGATGGAATCTGCACTGAAAGGGATTTTATAAGGTCTACTTTCTTTTTATTCGCAAGCCCCTTGAACTTTGAAATAAGGAATATATCCTTACCTTTCTTTATTAAAACTATATGAGTATGCCTGCGCAGGACCTCTGCATATACTCTCTGGAGAGTTACTGGGTGGGATAACAGTATAAAATTTCTGCTGAGCGCATCACGGACATGCAAATGAGAAGCATATTTCTTTATGTATGCTGCCTGCAGTTCTGCCTGCGATCCTGAGTAAAGGAACATTGCTACTATTATATCCCAGAATACAAAAAATTCTTTGTATACGAACGAGGAGCTTATCATGCTCACATATGCTATGGAACCTATTATAATCAAGAATGCAATAACATTTGTGGCCTTTGCAGTTGTTTGCGTTGCGGAAAGGAAATTATTTTTCCTTTCAAGATAACTTCTGAAGACTCTTCCTCCATCAAGAGGAAACGCTGGAAGCAGGTTAAGAACTCCTAGGAGCATATTCAGGAGGAACATGTTCTGGAAAATTTCTTTTATAACTCCTCCGTTCATATATACGAGCGCAAGCCCGAATCCTAGGCCTATTGCGATGCTTGTTATTGGGCCGATTATTGATATCTGGAACTCTGTTTCAGGCTTTATCGAGCTGGTATCGATTATTGATGCACCTCCTAGCAGGTTCAGGACTATTTTCTTTACTTTTACATTGTTCTTAAGCGCAATGATGGAATGGGAAAGCTCATGCACAAAAACGCAGACCCAAAGTAGGAGGATTATTACAAAGAATAATGAGTTAATTAAAGAGAACAATAATAGCAGAATAAGGGTCCAGTGTATCTGTACGTCTATCCCAAATATTCTGCCTATCGTAGGTGAAATTTCAACCATTTTTATCAGCTGGCTTGCTAGAAATCTGCAGAATCAAGGCAGGAAATCCTTGTTCTTGATCTTATCTACTATATAGTCATCTACAAATGTAAGCCTTGGGGCCTGAAGGCTGTCCTCCTCTAGCTTGAGCTTTGTCTTTAGCACCATCTTAAGCTCGTCTGTCCATTCCTTGTACTTGTTTATCCAAGGGTAGTTGAGCATCTCCTGTGCACGTTTTATGTCCACGTCAGTTGCCTTCATCGTAAGCTTCTGCAGAAACTCATAGTGCTCAAGGTCTGCCATCGTAACTCCGAGGAACTTCGCCTCTGGTGTGGCTATCGCCTGTCCTATGTATGCCAAGTTCATGCTTCCTGTCTTTATCGTCCAATATATATACCATCCCCATGCATCGCAGTCATTGAATACATACACTGGCAGCCCCATTTCACTTAGCTTATGTATAAGCCTCCTAGTGCCCCTCGAGGCTTGCCCTTGCGGGGATATAAGTATCGCATTCTGCTTTCCCCAGAACTTGTCCTCGTTTAGCCTCTGCCATAGCGTATCCTTTTCCACGACAAGCACATACTTGGCCTTGACATCAACAAATTCAATGTCATTGTCCACATCGCTAGGTATAGGCCATCCGCTCCTTCCCTGCTTGCTCGCGTCTATCTCAATCTTTTCATTGCCAAACTTGTCAATTACCTTCATATTGCCTGCGAGGATTCCCTTCCTGTTCGCGTTCAGGTTCATATCCTCTCTTTTCATGCCTAGCGCGACCTCCAGATCCTCAATAAGTGGGTTGGATTCTGCCTGCTCGCTGAATATGTTCTCATCAACATCCTCCCCGAGCGAGTACTTAAGCTGGTAAAAAAGACCCCTTATCGTCGTATGCAAGTTCTCTGACACAAACTTGTGGCATTTCGCTGCAATGGCAATCGTCTGCATGAATCTTTTTGTCTGGGATACATTCATGAAATTTCTTTCTTCTTTCGAAGGACCGAGCTTAAGATAGCCTTTTTTTTCATCATAAAGTATATTAGACCTTGATCTTACTGCAGTTATAAATTTAGGATTCTTGCTGCGCTCAATGTCCTCCAATATGCCATTTCCAAATTTTTCAAGAATGCGCCTTGAATCTTGCTCATCCATATGATCACAATAAAAGCAGTTTACATGAAATACGATATATTAGTATGGCAATTTATAAATATCATAACGAATTATATTAATAAATTATAAACATCCAAAATTAGATAAAGTTTAACAGAAAAATAAAAATTAGAATTATAAATTATAAACGGATTATAAAATAAAGGCTATAAAAAGAAAAGATTATAAAAAGATTATAAAAATTTTTGGTATAAAAGCATAATTAATTTTAATCAAAATCAAGGCAGCCGAAAAATACACTGATAAAAAAGCAGGACAAAAAGCATAAATTCTGAAAAATATCCAACAACGATATCTACTTATTTCAATGGAAGTTTTGGACTGTCTTGATTGTTTATTCTCTTTGTGGAAATCAGAAAATATATTTTAAAATTTAATAGATGGTATAATGGATTTTGAAGATTATTTCAACGATGTCTGTAAATTTACAGAAAAGAATAGCAACAAGATAAAAGAATTAGGGAAAGGGCAGCACCCTGAAATCACAGTAATAAGCTGCAGCGATTCACGTCTCTCTTTTCCTATAACAAAAAAGCTTGGGAAGGTATTTACAATACGCGAAATGGGAGGAATCCTTAATGACTCATCAATAGCATCTATAGAGTATTCAGCGCTAATTGGCGTCAAGAAATTCCTTTTCATGGGGCATACGAACTGCGGTGCAATTAAAGGTGCACTAGAACTTGTTTCAGATAAAGAAACAGAAGAAAAAAAAGAGATAATGAAATCAAAGTTTCTAAGGACTTTCATGCATGATAATATAATCAAGCCTCTTAACCTAGCAAACAGATCAAACAAAGAAAAAGAGATAAACAAAGTAGTTGAAGATAATAGCATGCTACAGATAGAAAAGCTGCTTAAGGAAAGCGAAATGATAAGAAAAAAATTTGAGAATAAAGAAATAGATATAGAAGTATGCCAATATTGCACGGAAACAGGAATAATAGAATTTAAAAGAAAATTTAAAAATTAATGCATACATAAATTAATAAAAAATTTTAACATATCAATGTTTGCATATAAATTTATCCGCTTAAATGAATGAACGGATAAAGCAAATAAATATAATTGTAGTTATAGGCAAATAAAAAAGTGAGAACTGTTGAAAAAAAATGATCAGTATACTTTAAACAAAATAAAGAAAAAGATAATAGGAAAGCATATATTCGGCAATTTATACGGGGTCAAGGACAGGATTTTAACAGACAGCGAGTTTTTGACAGAGACCGTTAAAAAAGCTACAGAAGTAGGTAACCTGCACATTGTCGAGATCTCGACAAAAAAATTTGATGGAGTTCATGAACTTGTCGGCGGGGTTTCTGTAATTGCGATACTTGAGGAAAGCCATATTGCGCTGCACACATGGCCTGAAAGCTATTATGCTACAATCGACATATATTCATGTGGAAAGCAGAGCAGACCGAAAAAGGCATTCACATATATAAAGAACAAGCTAAAGCCCACCAAGATTAAGATGTTCAAGGCAGATAGGGGAAATTAGTAATCGTAATAAATCTAAATTTTAAGTGAACTGGTTATAATTGCTATAGCTTTTTAACTTTCAGCAATTCTCTCATCTTGTTTTCATCTTCGCTTGAAATCTCCCTATCCTTCCAGTATACATACTTTATTTTTTCATTATACCTTGGTATGATATGGATATGGAAATGCATCACTACCTGTTTTGCAAACCTGCCTATGTTAGTAGCAACATTCAAATGCTTAGTGCCAAGCATGTCAGATATATGCAGCCCGAAATGTTTTGCAATCCTGAAACAATGCTCAATATCTGAATCAGGAGTTTCTAGCATATTTTCATAATGGTTCTTTGTAATGACAAGGCTATGACCTTTTGAAGTAGGGTATTTGTCAAGGATTATAAAACATACATTATCTTCAAATAAAAACAAGTCTTTGTGATTTTTATATATATCACAGAATATGCAGTCTTGCATAGTATTCACTTATTACACATAATTTATTGTTATATTTTTTATTTTACTTTTCTATTATTTTAAGAATAATTTTTATTGGTTAATTTATTAGTTAATTTATCTGTTAATTTATCGGCTAAGATATTATACAGTATTATATTAATACTTATATATTTTTTAGCCCTATATTATATGAGGTATTATGCCAATAAAACTTATAATTGCACAGTCAAACCTAACATTAATGGGAGGTGCTGAACGGGTTCTACTAAAGATAGCACAGCATTATAATGCAAAAATATATACTGCAGAATATGAACCAAATAATACATTTAAGGAATTTAAAGACCTTGATGTTCAGGCAATAGGGCGCAACAGATTGCTTAAATTATTGCCTTATGGTAGAATAAGCCAGGGGTTAAATTACGGGCTTGCATTTTATAATCTCAAATTAAGAGAGGATTATGATGTAATAAACGCCCATATGGCACCGAGCCATTGGATAAGAAATAGAAATGAAAGGGTGCTCTGGTACTGCCATACGCCTCTTAGAGATGTTTACGACCTTTATGAATACAGGCTGTCGTTGAAAAAGCCTTATCAAAAACCAATCTATAAGATAGGCATAAATGCCATAAGGATGATAGATCAGAGTATTGTCAAGAATATAGAATTTATTTTTGCAAATAGCAAAAATACAGAGTCCAGAATAGCAAAGTATTATGGAAGAAAAGATGCAGAGGTGCTTAATGGAGGAATAAATTATAAAGAATTTAGAAACAATGGAGATTATAAATATTTTTTATACCCTTCTAGAATATCACCGAACAAAAGGCAGGAGTATGCGATAAGCTCATTCAGAAAATTTAGAGCAGGACTAAATGCCAAAGAAAAGGATAGATATAAACTTATTATATGCGGCGCAGTCTCAAAGGATAAAGCATTTCAAGAATACTATAAAAAAATTAAGGAGGAAGTAAGAAAAACACAAGATGTACAAATTATAACAGGTGCCAGCGAAAAAAAACTCGCAGAGCTTTATTCAAAGGCAACCGCAGTGCTATATCCGCCACTAAATGAAGACTATGGGCTTGTGCCTCTTGAAGCAATGGCATCATGGAAGCCGGTCATAGCAGTCAATGAAGGAGGCCCAAAAGAAACAGTGCTGCATGGAAAGACAGGATTCCTAGTAAACAGCGAAAACGAGATGGCAGAAAAAATGAAATATATTGCAGAGCATCCATCAATTGCAAGTGATATCGGTAAGAATGGAAGAAAGCATGTTGAAAAGAATTATTCGTGGGAAGTATTCTTTAAAAAATTTGATAAAAAGCTGCAAGAGATAAAAAAAGGGAAAACAGAGAAATGATATAAACATAATAAAAATAAACATAATAAAAAAATAAAAAAGAAAAATGAATGCATGAGAATTTATCTTAAAGGATCACATGTATATGCAGCAATTCCAAGAATCAAGGATGCAGATAAACTGGCAAAATATTATACAGAAACAAATCAAGAGCTTGGAATACAGAATACTCTAGACAAAAAAGCAGCAGTGGCATTCATTAAAACAGTCATATTAAATTTTAATAGCATGCGAGAATTTCACTTCGGAATTTATACTAAAAATCAGAATAGATTTATCGGTCTATTTTCTATAATTCAACCAGATTACTCAAAAAGAACATGTGAAATAGGATATTGGATTGCAAAGAGATATAGAAAAAAAGGATATGGAGAAGATGCAATTGAGGTAATAATAGATTTTGCATTCAAAATATTAAAAATGAA
>JAJYYU010000048.1 GCA_021800515.1 Microcaldota archaeon | reverse complement strand
TATATAGACAGCGCCTTTATAAGTCTCAGACTTTGAGAAATGATTGTTAGTGGCATTTATGTTATGGGAATTTATCAGCGCAAGCTCTGAAACAAAATTTATAGACAGGTTGCTACTTAATATTGATGCGTTTGACACATTGTCCATGTAAACGCCGTACGAGAAATCTTTCACATTGCATTTTGACAATGTTATATTTGTCTTGTTATCCGCTGAAATCCCATAAGTAAATGGAGGTGAATTCACAAATGGTCCTGCACCTGTTATATTTCTTCCATTGCATGAAATATATACATTGCTTGCATTTATGCTTATGCATGAACCAGTGGAAATATTTGTTGCAATTATGCTATTGACGATATATTTTCCAGATTCATTAATATCTGTGCATCGGCTTAACGGCTTAAAGACTACTGGTTTTACTGTTGTAGTAGTAGTTGAAGATGTAGATGTTGATGAAATTATATTGCTTGTTGTCGTGGACGATGTTGCTGTAGTTATAGTTATTTTATGAGCAATAGGAATGAGCCCACTCATAAATATATATGCAACTGCTGCTATAAATAATACTAATATAACACTAAGTGCAATCTTTTTTGCATTTGCATTCTTGACTTTTAGCTTTTCTATATTCTCTTTATTCTGCGTTTCCTCATGTTGTGCAGCTGCTTTATCCTGCTCTGCCTGTTGGGGAGGCTGAGGCGCTGAAGCTGTTTCAGTTTCAGGAATCTGACCATTGTTAACCTGTGGATTCTGGTCTTTTACTTGCGAAGGGTTTTGAGCTTGAGTTTCAGGCTGCTGGGAAGGCGGGGGCGTTGTTTCAGAATTTGAAGGGGTTGAATTGCCGTTGCTTGGAATTGATTGATTTTCTTGTGCCTCATCTTTTTTGGAGCCTGTATTATTGTCTGGGTTATGCGTCTGCGCATTTTCTATGCCATCCATATTAAATACCTTTGTAAACTTATAGAATTTATTTTATGAAGCAAGTTATAAATTTATCTTAGCCAAGTATAACATACTCTGTAAATTCTGAATCAGCACACTTCTATAAATTTTATGTTATTTTATATTACCATTCATATTTATATATCTTTTTTCTTATTCGCCAATCTAACTTTTGTATAGTAGTTAAAGTACTTTGCAAACCATAATTAATTGACCCAAAAATGTGTATAAGTGCGCAATATGAAGAAACAGCTTAAATAGAATATTCAAAAAACCAAATAAAAAAATAAATGGCGGGGGCGGGAATTGAACACGCGATCTCTAGATTTCTTAGCAGTCATAGCAAAAATTGCTCCTCACTCATTATGCTTTGCATATGAGTCTAGCGCTCTACCACTGAGCTACCTCGCCATATAATACTTAATTTTTTAGAATTTAATTTTTGGTTTTTGCGATTTTTAGCATCTGTTGCTTCTTCTGAATTCTTACAATGTAAATATCCAGCATTCATGCTTATAATTCTTTTTCCAATCCATTATGCATGTGCCTGCAGGGCAATGATCCATATTATTTTTATGAAACCTTTATTCCAAGGTTTTTTTGTATTGTCTTGACATAAGTCTGGCTGCATACCTGTGAGGGAGTATTATTATTACTTGCACATATTTCAGCCGTAAATATATTAGCTGCTCCAATTATCGCCTGTGAATACTTTGAATTTGGCTTGCTAAGGCCAGAAATTACTTCTGTCCAATTGTCATTATGTATTATGTTAGGGGATATGGCTGCACCAACAAGGACACTTATATTGCCAAAGTCAACAAATGGTATGCCTCCTCTTGCGTACTGAGGAATCAATGAATTATTTAGGTCAAATTTCTCAAAGAGAAGAAGCTCTTCCTGTGTTGGAGTTTGCAATGCTTTATGTGTAACAGTCTGCTGTTCAATGCTAGTAAAGTTTATGTAATTGCTAGTGTATGAGGAATTGAAAAAAGTGAATGTTGCAGTATTAGGATACACATCTGTTGCATTTGAGGTCATATAATGCAATTCTGTAAAATTCCCGAATCTCATAAGCGCGAGTATAAGAGACCACCTTGTTATGGCGCAGTATGGGCAGTAGTCAGCTCCGAAATAAAGTATGCCTAGCTTGCCATCAAAGACAAGAGGCTTTTGGACATTGATATTAATCGGAAATCCTGAAACATTCCCGAACATTACTTGGTTTGCAAATGTCTCATTGTTTGCAATTAGAGACAATGCATGTATCTGGGCCTTGGGCACAGGCGCATTGTCATATACTGTTGCAGCATTGTCAGTCCTGCTTGTTGCATAGAAAGTAAACAGCACTGCTGCGACAGCAAGCACTAGAAGGGATATGATTGCAATGTTCCTTTTGCTTATTTTTGCAAGTTTCATCGATTCGCCATTTTGCAACCCTATTATATTATTTTATAGAGTGCTAAAAATTTTATAAAAAATTTGTGCATCAAAATTCAGCAACAAGCGACTTCTTTAGTGTTTTGGAAAGTATGCTTTGCAGATTAAGGTTTTTATAAAGCCTGTCAATAAGCTCCTTTTTTATGTTTGTTGCTGGATCCCTGACTATTATCGAGCACACATCCTTGTATTTTAAGATTGAATATTCAAAAGTATTTATTTGTTTCGCTTTATTTATTATCTCCTGTTTGTCCATGCCTATAAGTGGCCGTATTAGCAGCAGCCCAGTACCTGGATCAGAAGCAATTAAGTTTTGAAGAGTTTGAGATGACACTTGACCCAGGCTCTCCCCACTTGCTATTGCCTTAGCCCCTTCAGACTGTGCAATTTCCGCGGCAGCTTCAAGTAGAAACCTTTTGAACAGCACATGCTCGTATTTTTTAGGGATGCCCATTGCAGCGGTCTGGAACAAGTGCGACGGAATGAAATATATTTTTGAAGGACTAGAATACTTCCTGAGCACTGACCCAAGCTCTTTCATTTTTTCTGATCTTTTAGCCTCCTTATTATCTGAAAATGCATGTGCGTGCAGGTAGATTGGCTTGAGACCCCTTTTCATTGCATAGTATGCAGCCACAGGGGAATCTATCCCTCCAGAAAGCAGTATGACTGCCTTGCCAGACGACCCTACAGGAAGTCCGCCTGCGCCCAGTATTTTGTCAAGGAATAGGAAGCACCCTTTTTCAGTAGGGTTTATGTGCAGCGTCTTTCCTGCTTTAGAGTCGAGGCTGAATTTAAGCATTTCTGCATTTTCCAAAAAATAGGATACAATGCCCCTTGAATCAAAATCTAGGTTCTTGTACGACCTGTGCGCCTCTAGCCTTATTACTGCATCCTTTATGCCTGGGAAGGCATTAGCTGACTCAATGATTTTATCCAGCCTGTTCTCGCATATTATGCATGGCGCAAACCATGATATGCCAAATACGCTGCTAAGCCTTTCAAGCGCAGCTTTAAAATCAGATTTTTTTGACTTTTTTGAAAAATATACAATAACCCTGTCATATTCCATTGATATTTTATAACTGCTTTTTCTAGAACTGCTTTTCGCTTGCACTTTGCCTGCTGCACCTGCTGAATGTGCATGGTTCAATGCATGCTCAATATTATCAAGCAGGATTTTTATGAATCTGCTTCTATTTCTGCCCTTAAGCCAGATCTCGCCGAAATGCACTATAACTGCATCGTATTTTTCCATTTAAATCAATTGCATAAAATTAGGAACAGAAAAAATAAGCACTATAGTCAGCAAACAGTAATAATGCTACATATGCAAACTGCAATATATATTGACTGAAGTATTAGGCAGTGATGCCTATTTTTTTTAGGTCCTCCTTGTTTTTAAGGTCTACTTTTTCATTAAGAAATTCGAGATGCGCAGTATTGCACTTTCTTTCCTTTTTCCTTGTCTGCGTAATTATTTTTACAAACCCCTTTCCAATAACCTGCGTAATGACTGCTTTGTCGCCAGCATCCCTTCCGCATTTCTTTATGCAAACTCTTCCTGTTTCTACTAACATTCTATCACTTTATTCTATTTTGATTTATTTTATTTTGATAATATGCAAATCTATATGCTTTACATTTTTCAATTTACTATTTTATGGCATTACTTTATTATTTGTTACTATTATTTGCGCTTTTAGAGAGCATCAAATTATTATTATAAATTTTATTATAAATTATTATAATTAAAAAATAAATTATTATAATTAAAAAATACAATTATAAAAATTAAAAAAACATTAATAAAAATAGAGTAAAACATAAATTGCAGTGCAAAAACCAAGAGATTAAAGATTACGACACGCTTCCAAATGTTACGCTTGGCATTGCTCCATTAGGTGGGTATGCACGAATACGAGCCCATTGGGTATACTGTGTGGCACCAGAATCAATATCAATAGGAAATAAATAGACAGCACTTGGCAAACTTCGGCCTAATGTAATATTATTATAATTAAATTCATCATAATAATTTGATGTAGTTCCTCCAACTCCAAAAATATACAATGTACTCAATGCGCCTGATTTTAAAGCATTTTCACTCCAAACAGCAGGGGATGTTGAAGATTTATATACTAATTCTGAATTTAAAGGATAAGTTGCAGTTGAAGATAATAAAGTATCACTAATTAGAGTTCCTGTATCAAATCCATTAGTAACAGTAGAAAATATATTAGATTTGGATAAAGTTTCAAACATAAATGGAAGGTAAAATAAAGAAGTAGAATATAAAACTTCACAGTCAGAGGATCCTGCAGATAAAGTTACCCCATTATCAACTGTAATTGTTCCTGTTTGAGATACTCCGCAATAATTTTCAAGCCCAAACTCACTAGGCAAACTTGTTCCAGCAAAGTTCCA
>JAJYYU010000047.1 GCA_021800515.1 Microcaldota archaeon | reverse complement strand
GATTTGCAAAATAATCATTGATTCTAGATATACTCCAAAAGCAGAACCTATGCATGATAATATCTGTCCTACAGAAATAGAAATTATATTATATGCAATGCAGGCTATATGCTCTCAGATATCTGGAACGTCCCTGCTGGCATAGCTTGCATTATATCATCGATACTAGGATAATCAAAAAGTTTTGCAATAACCTTTGCTGCGTCTGACTTTATTGCCTTGCCTTGCCTAAGAACAGCGTACTTTGCGATCTGTTTCTTTTCCTTTATCCTGCTGAATGTTGAAACAGGAACTGAATTTACTCTTTCGCTATCTATAAAGAGCACTAGACCAAGTTCTGTATTCCTGAAATACTCTCTTGCCCCAGAGATAAGGAAACTGCCTTTTGATATAGAACCCTTGCTTGTAGACTTGCTAACTTGCTCTCTTCCTACACAGTAAACATCAATAGTCTTAAGCATCTCTTTCCATGCACTTGAATAGGATGCTGCAAACTGCGCAACCTCCTGCTTTGTCTCTGCATCAGCATTTATGCCGTCCTTGAGTATTACAACTGCTGCACCGAATATGTCGGAATGGAAAAATAGGTCATTTTCAGTAAAATACTTTGAATTAAGAGTTTCATTTTGGGTTGAATCCCTCCCTCCTATTACGAGCATGCCACTACTTGTAAAAAACCAGTGGAACTTTTCGAACCAGTCTTTATTGCGTTGCTTTATTGCTTTCTTTTCTATTACTGCCTTCAACTGCACAGCCTGCTTGGATTTTATTTTTTCAAGTTTTTTTTCAAGATCGCTGATTGCCTTCTCTATGCCTGCGTTTTTCTGCATTAACTTTTTATGTCTATTGTAGTAGCCATTGGCATTTTGCTGCGCAGACTTGTTTATATCAAGCTCTATTTTCATGGAATCTATTCCTTATTGCACAGCAGGAGGCAAGCAGATACACTTGCTGCAGTAAATAAATATAAAGTAAAAAATATAAAGTGAAATTACGGTAAAATAGGAGTGCCTGCAATCAGCGCTATCACTACTGACATCACGAACCCTATCATGCCTATTATTGCTATGCCTATTATTATTATTTTTATAGATTTATTGAATTCTGGTCGCGTTGGCTTATAGCTTACATTCATAATGCGCTTGGAATTGTAGACGAACTTTTTTAATATTGAAACTATATCAAAATTCACTTATATCACTACATTATTTGTAAAAATGATTAATCATTACATTATGGCGATAAACTTTATAAATATTTGTATTTTGAGGGTTTTGTTCCTATATTCTATATTTTAGACAAAAACTATTTAAACTTATTTAAACGATAGTATTAGTAAAAGGCGATTTAATGAGAATATCTACGATATACAATATGGATATATATAGCGATGCAGGGGTTTATCTTGGAGAGGTACGCGATGCGATAGTCGATCTGGAGAAGGGCGAAGTTAGCAGGCTTTTAATGATAGAATGGAAAAATGCTGACAACGCAGAGGTAAAGAAAGTTCTGCAGAACAAGAGTGTTTTATTCAAGAACATAAAAAATATAGGAGATGTAGTCCTTGTTTCAGCAGGAAAACAGACAAGCGAGTCTGTCAGCTCTGAGGCATCCGAACTTTCAAGAAGATTTTAATATCAATAATTAAAGCATATTAGAATTAAAATATAGGATAGATACTAATATCTAATATGCTCTTCTTTGTTTTTGATTTTTTATTTTTTATTTTACATCTAATTTGTATAAAGTATAATAGTATACATTGGTTGTTTAAGCAGGAACAAATCTACAGCTTTGTTAAATAGTTTGATATTTATTAGGCTTACTTAATAAGAAGCATACCTGATAAAAGGCCTACTTTTTACGCAACAATTTTAAACTGATATTACTTCCTCATCTACTTTTGTAATTTTTATTACTTGACAAAGGAAAAGGTTACTGTTATGCTCTGTGTTACTGTGTCATTGCCTATGAAAAAAGATGGGATCTGCTGGGCAGTGGCAGAGGATGTCATGAATGCTTGGGAAGACAAAGAAAAAGGATAGAAATGGTAATAGTCAACAGTTATATTCTTGATTATAAGCGTCTTATTTTGAGACAGTATATCTGCCTGGCTGGTTGCATTCTGCAGCGCTATTGAAAGAGCATTTGCCCGCAGAGAGGATATCTGCGCGCTCGAGAGGTTTTCCACGACGTTTGTTATTGATGTTCCGTTCACACCAGAGATTGCGCCAATAATGTTACTTATATTATCTATATTTGGAACCTTGATTGAAAGGGATTCCTGCGCAACATAAGGCTTCTTAATAGAAATGTTTCGAGTGTAGAAATTACTCCTGTTGTATATATTGAAGGAAGTAGTTCGTATATTACTTAAATTTCCATTAATATATCTAAGCACGCTTGCATTGAGATCATGCAATGCAAATGAGATATTATTTGTTGCAGCTGCAGGATTACTGCCGAATGCCTGCACGTTTACAAACACTGTTGCAAAAGCAGGCAAGGCTGATGCAGAGCCTGATGCTGTAATAAATATAAAGCTAGAATTTGTTGTCCTTAGCTGAAGCAATGTATTTGAATTCTGGAGATTTACCGAGGATTGTTTATTAAGCAGATTTGAAAAGAAGTACAGCTGGAAAACTACTGCTGACAGAAGCACAAGTATGACAATTACCAACAGATAATACATTACATTGTCTCTCATTGTCTCAGTAATTGATAGGTTATATAACTATGTGACATCCTCCCACCTGTAAACGGCGTAGGCTTCCCAAACGCAAAATGGTTATAGAAATATAGATGAAAAAGTATATATATGTTTGTGACAAAATTATATTATACGGCGGGACACGCCGAAATCCACGTTCAGGGAGATATGACCTCTGCGGTGCAACAGGCATCGAAAAGTCGCATCGAGGAACTGAGAACATACCAAACGCAAAATGGAATGATGTCATCAATTCCTTCTAAAAAGGGATTGCCCACGACCAATTTGGCGGCTGAGGTCACTGACCAATGAAGCAAGGGCTTCTGTTTCTCTGCGGTTCGCTTTCATTCCACTGCTAAAGCATGTGGGATTTCCAACTCACTTTGTTAAAGATTATGGATATTTATAATTTTTAGAAAATTTTAATAATTTTTAGAAAATGCAAGCTGACAACGTAGTTACAAATTTAATGGCTGCTTACCTGGAATTTCTTTATATTTATAATATATATTTTATGATAAAACTCTTTCCAAAATATAAGATATAAAAATTTATGGACTAGGCGGGGATCGAACCCGCAGTTCCCACGTTGCGAACGTGATGTCTTACCATTGGACCACTAGCCCATATGAAAGCGCAATCTTTGAATCAGGCTAAATTATTTATTGAGGGAGTTATATTTATTATTTTATATTTATTCTGCTTTTCTTCTTTACCAGCTCTTTATTGTGCAAGAATAGAGCCGGGCTGCTCTGCAAGTTAAAAAACAAAACCAAGCAGAATTTATTTATAGTTATGTAAATAGATATAATAATTATGAGGGTAAATGATACATGATATGAATAATATAGAATTGGCAGCAAGATAAAAAACAGACAAAAAATAAAGTTTTAATAAAGATTCAGGGACTTTAGAAATTAGCTACCGTGCTGAGAGGAGTAGTAGGTAATAAGCATGATTGATCAGAAAGAAATGGAATTTGCAGGGAGATTATTCAAAAAATATTATGCAGGCACGCGCATAGACATTGAGAAGATTATACAAAAAGAATTTGGATTTGGGGATTTTAACAACAAAATTTCATTTAGGCACTTTGCATTTAAAACAAATGAGGAGTTTAATAATTATCTTAGAACAAAAGGGCCTGGGTTCATATCATTTTCATCAGCATTTTATATGCATCCTGCAGCAAGACCGATGCCGAACAAAATATGGAACGGCTCAGAACTCATATTTGACCTGGATGCAAACGATCTGGACCTTCAGTGCGCAAAGGAGCATGGCGGATCATGGGTATGCAGGAACTGCTTTGACAGCGTAAAGCAGGAGACATTGAGACTTGTTGAGGATTTTCTTGTTCCTGACTTCGGATTCTCGAAAAACGAGATAAGCATAAACTTCAGCGGCAACAGGGGATACCATGTACATGTGAACAACGGAGACGTTCTCTGGTTGAGCTCAGACGCAAGGAAACAGATCAGCGGATATATCAAGGCAGAAGGACTTGACCTGGAGGCCTTTTTCCCATCTCTCGGGCAGAGAGGACAGGTGCTGCATGGACCTATGCCAGACGATTTCGGATACGGAGGAAAGCTGGCTAGATTTGTGATAAGCATGCTGAATAGGAACGACATAAACGAATTGCTTGCGATGAACATAGAAAAACCAGTGGCAAGAAAGCTCCTGGCGAAGAAGGCAGACATAATCCTTGGGATAACAACCGGAAACTGGGACAAGGTAAACCTGCAGAAGAAAAGAGAGGTCTGGAAAAGCCTGCTACAGAAAATAGCGATAAGGCAGAGCAATTCAATAGATAAGAATGTCACCAATGATATCCATCACCTCATAAGGGTGCCGGACACCCTGCATGGGGACACTGGCCTTGTATCCAAGACAGTTCCTCTTGGCAGGCTCCAGGACTTTGACCCTATGGAAGATGCAGTTGCATTTGCATCACAGGAAACAGTAAAAATCCATGTTAAAAACGCGCCGGAATTCAGCATGAAAGGAGAGGAATTCGGACCATTCAACGAGCAGGATGCCGAACTGCCTCTACATGCTGCCCTCTACCTTATTCTGAAAGGCAGGGCAACGCTTACTTAAACTACTCCAAGCTATTGCATGGAG
>JAJYYU010000010.1:2740-22521 GCA_021800515.1 Microcaldota archaeon | reverse complement strand
CAAACCAATTCATAGAGGACCTGTACGCGGCAGCCGCAAACAGCCAATAAACTTCTTTAAAAAGAAGTTTAAGCAAGAAAGCTGACAGTTAGTGATTTCTTTTATTTTTTTCTTTGTTTTATATTTGGTATTTGTTCATCTTTATATTATCCAATCTGGAAAGAACTCTATTTTATTTTTATAGGCTTTTTATTTAAGAGCATATATAAGGGGTTGATTTTAGGCGCTGCAATTATAATTCAAATTATTGAGTATATTATAATAATTTTCATAAACATAATTGAATTATACTTTTAGTGAATAAATTTTGGTGAACGATATGAAAAATACTTTTGTAAATGAATATACCTTCAAGAAGTTTTTAGACGCTGGAAAAGAGGCAGAATTTGATTCTCTATTTGATTCTGCTGTAAAGAATCTGCAAGATCATTTTAACTCAAAATATCCTATGTATATAAATGGAAAACAAGTTTTCTCTGATCAGGAGCTTGTCGAGACCTCTCCGATTGATAGAAACATAGTTATAGGCATCTTCCCGAAAGCGACAAGGCAGAATGCAAAGGATGCAATTGCAGCAGCAAAAAATGCGTTTAAATCCTGGTCCCTTATTAATTATAAAAAGAGGGCAGAAATCTTTGAGAAGGCTGCACAGATATTCCATGAGAAAAAGTTTGAGCTGGCAGCAATATTATCCTATGAAAATGCAAAAAGCAGGTATGAATCAATAGGGGAAATTGATGAAGCAATAGATTTCATAAAGTATTATGTCAATGAATTGAGAATAAACAATGGTTTTATAAGGAAAACAAGCTCAAAGACTGCTAAAATAGAAGTTGAAAAAGGGTTCCAAGGCGCTCCAGAAGAGGCTGAGAATGTTAATATTTCGATGAAACCGTATGGTGTATTTGGAGTTATTGCGCCTTTCAATTTCCCTGTCTCAATATCCGTTGGAATGAGCGTTGGCGCGTTAATAACTGGAAACACAGTGATATTTAAGCCCTCAACAGACAATATGACAATACTTACTGCACTGAAAATATATGAGATTTTTAAGGAAAGTGGGGTTCCTGATGGTGTTTTCAATGTAGTTTCAGGGCCTGGGTCAGAGGTTGGCGATGAACTTGCAATGAATCCTGATGTTGCCGGTATAGCCTTTACAGGATCAAGAGCAGTCGGACTTAATATGATAAAAAGGGCATATGAACAGGGAATGCAGAAAGTATTTGTAGTCGAAATGGGAGGAAAGAATCCAGCAATCGTATCCAAGTATTGTGATATAGACATCGCAGTAAATGGAGTTGCAAATGCAGCATTCGGCTTTGCAGGCCAGAAGTGCAGTGCATTGTCAAGACTTTATGTGCATGAATCTATAAAAGAGCTGTTTGTAAGTAAACTTATTGATAAACTAAGGACGATGAAGATAGGAAACCCTATTAAAAAAGATGTATTCTTAGGTCCTTTGATAAGCGAGGCTGCGTACAGGAAATTCAATGATGTTGTCACGTCTGCAAAGCAAACAGGGCGCATACTTTATGGCGGCAATTTAATAAATACAGGCTTAAATGGCAGATATGTTGAACCAATGCTTATAGAGGTTTCCCATAGCAATGATCTTGTTACAAATGAGTTGTTCCTTCCAGTCCTTAGCATTGAGACATTTAAGGATTTTGAAACAGCAATAGATCTTGCAAATGATACAAAATATGGGCTTACTGCAGGGCTCTATTCGAAAAACAAGAAAGAAATTGCGCAATTCTCATCACAAATTCAGGCAGGTGTCGTATATATAAACAGGCGTATTAGTGCAACAACAGGAGCAATCGTTGGCTTGCATACCTTTGTAGGATGGAAGGGCAGTGGGCTGACAGGAAAGGGCACAGGCAGCAAGCATTACTTGCAGCAGTTTATGAAAGAGCAGAGTATTTCAATAACAAAGCAACAAAGGTAACCATGTTTTCATTACTGCATTTTATATATCTGCGTCAGAAATACAGGACAGTAAGAATAAAAATAGGGTCAGTATGGCTGAATGCGCTTGTCGCAGATACTTTTGTAAAATCTATGATAGGTCTTATGTTCAGGAAAAATATCAAGCAAGATGAGTGTATGCTTTTTATTTTTAAAAGGCCTGGAAGTCACAGCATATGGATGAAGAACATGCGCTTTGCTATAGATGTGATGTGGCTTGGAAAAGACATGAAAATAATCGAGATTATAGAGGGCATACAGCCATGTAGTAGATTTCATTGTGAAACATACGGCAAAAGCAATGATTCTATGTACTTTATAGAAGCTAATTCAGGGTTTGTGAAGAGGAATGGAATAAAAAAAGGCATGGCTGCGCTCATAAAAATGTAGGTACTGCTTGATAAATATTCCCTGCCTCTGCATAAAGAAATTTTTTGCCAAAAAACTTTTTGTAAAGTTTTCTGTATACCTGGAAGGCATATTTTGTTGTTTTGCAATTGATATACTAATATATCTTCTTTATCTATTTCTTTTATTGCCCCTCTTTTAGATTTACATCATGAAAAGTGAAACATCGCATTAGAGGTTAATAATAGCTGTATTATAATCAAGTTTTGCTATAATCTTCTAATAAATAATATTTCATAAATAGCATTTATTTTATTTACTGGAAGGAACTTGTTTTAGAGGAACACATAAGAAATCCTTCATAGAAACATTTAAATATCTTTTTATTCATAATTTAATTACTTGTTTTAGATAAGCTTAAAAAAGCTATATATTCTTTTTTTATAAAGTAGTACACAACACAGAAACATTATGCAAGTATAAATCAGAATCAAATCACGTTAAATTAAGGTGAAATATATGCCAAAGGCAATATCCAAAAAAATCAAAAATATAAAAACAAAATCCAAGACAAAGCAAACACCAACGCCAAAAGCAAAGGCAAAAGCAAAGGCAAAAGAGGCAGTAAAGCAGACTGTCAGCACAAAAGAAGATCAGCGTGCAAAGTCTCATATAGTCGTTGCTGAAAACAAAATCGAGCTTATAAATGATCAAGGAGATCAGCAGTCCACAAAAAGAAGAAGAGGGAGACCGAGAAGCGCATTCAGCGAAGCAAACAAGATAGAATTTGAGCAGAGTATGAAAGCAAGCAATGTAAGAAGGTGCCCAAGCTGCGGAAGCTCAGATATAATATTTGACAATGAGAAAGGAGAAGAAATCTGCAACAAGTGCGGGCTTATCCTTGAGGAGAATATAATAGATCCTGGCCAGGAATGGAGAGCATTTGATTCAGACCAAATGAACTCAAGGGCAAGGACAGGAGGGCCTATAAAGTTCGCAAAGCCGAACAGAGGTCTTGTTACTGAGATAGACCTTTATAACAAGGATATAAGAGGAGTAAGGATACCGTCGAAGAGGCAGGCCCAGTTATACAGAATGAGAAAGTGGCACAAGAGGGCCAGTATAACAAACTCAAGTGAGAGGAACTACCTTATTGCACTTCCAGAGTTAAATAGGGTGGCAAGCTACCTCGGGCTTCCAGACAACATAAGGGAAAGTGCGGCACTTCTATACAGAAAGTGCGTCCAGGGCAATCTTATAAGAGGCAGGCCCATCGAGACTGTAGTAGAGGCAGTAATATATGCGTCATGCAGGTCAGCAGGAATACCAAGAACGCTTAATGAGATAGCAAGCATATCAGGTGTATCTAAGAAGGAAATTGGGAGAGCATACAGAATAATATCCAATGCTCTTGATCTTAAGATTCCTCTTACAGATCCGATCAGTTACGTTCCAAGATACATTGCGGCACTCAAGCTCAGTGGCGAGGCGCAAGAAAAGTCTGTACAGCTTCTTAAGCAGGCCGTTAAAAAAGGCCTGATATCAGGAAGAAGCCCGACAGGTGTCAGCGCGGCAGCAGTTTATATTGCTGGCGCAATGGCAGGCGAGCGCAGGACTCAGAAGGAGGTAGCAGACGTAGCAGGAGTTACAGAGGTTACAATCAGGAACAGGTACAGGGAGCTAAAAGAGCAGCTGAACCTCGACGTCAACCTCTGATTCGATGAGGAAAGTATTATTCTTTTTTTTGGCAGTCTGCGCAATTGGCGCAGTCCTTTATTTTCTACTGGCAAGCAGCATTCTTGCTGCACCTGCTGCTGAGCAGCAGGCATTTGTAGCTGCAATGAATCTTTCTTCAGGTTCAGAGCAAGTGTATAATGCATCATTAATAAACAGTTCTATAAACCAAACAAGGGAATATATACAAACAGTAAACAGAAGCGCATATCTTATATTTTATCCCAATCTTTCGCTTGCGCAGAGTTACCTTAATAAAAGCATAAGCATACAATCAAATGCAATTATACCTGATCAACAGAAAGCTGCAGATATATCCTCTTTTCTAGCAAAGGCAAGGCTAAGCGCATATGAGCAGCAGGTAAATATCTATAAATATAGAGCGATATCATTCAAAGTACTAATAATTGCATTAATTATAATTCTATTTGTTCTTTATTTCATTTCATCAATGAGCCAGCGCAGACGCGTAGCGCAAGGAAAGAAACAAGGCAGAATGCAAAAAAGCAGCAAGAGACAATAGAATCTCATCAATATCAATAAATGCTGCAGTTTAAACAGCTAGAGAAAAAGTTGCAGTTACTGGGGTTCTGATTAGTAGCAGCAATTCAGTATGTAATAGAACTTAATAACTCATTCGGAGTAGCAGATTTGAACTGGACTTTAAGCAGAGTAATATTATAGTGCAGGTTTTTGCTGATATACAATAAATATTTATTTAGTAACAAGTTTGCTAAAAAATTTTAAAAGATTCTCAAAAATCAATTTTAAAAGACTCCCCAAAAATCAATCTTTCTAATACTGGTTCATATTTCTCTATTAAGTTTTTTGGAGGTAAAATTTCATACTCTATTTCTTTATTATTATAAATAGTATACAATTCATTGTTCAATGGTCTTATCATTTTCCTGATAAACGGCTTGTAAGCATCGATATACATAAATATTTCCTCCATTAAGATATGCGTCTCTTGTTCAGGTTCAATGCTGTAAAGTCCTTTATTAATGAATTCAAGTCTCATCTGTGCTAAAAACTCGAAGTGTTGCAGCATCTTTGTAGTTATATGTAATTTATCATCAAATAACTTGGATGTTGGCTTGCCTCTTAAAAATGCTGCGCAATCAGGTCTTGATTTGCGTCGGTTATTTGGTTTGTTCATGCATTCACGTTTATTTTTTATAAATATGAAAAATAAATCTTAAAATAAATTAAGATAAAATTAATAAAATTAAAAATATAAAATGTAAAATATAAAATGAAATTACTATATAAAAAATAATTTATATAAACCTTTATACCGATTCGCTATTTGTCTTATGTTGCATTTACTGTACAAAAGCCTTTTAAATTAATCTCTCCCTAAATGATTAATATAGGAGGTTGGTTATATGATCCAAGACGTACCAGAGATGTCAAAGCAGTATGACATAAAGGTGTTTGCCAAGACCCCAACAGGTGAAGGCATAGGAAAAATAGGAAAGCACGTTGTCTTTGTAAAAAATTCTAAGACAAAAATAGGCTCTATATACAAGGTCAAGATAACTAAGGTTTTCAGGACATTCGCTTACAGCGAGATAAATTACGCAGTAAAACAATACATAGGATCCAGTTTACTTGACTTATAATAATTATAATTATTAAATCAGGAACAAAAACTACATACTGTTGTAGTTTTTGCTTTTTATTTTTTATTTTATTTTCATTATTTTAGAGAGATAAAAGTCCATATCCCTGCGCTGTATTTTATGATTGCTGATTAAATGAATAACTTTAAATAAATAAGCCTTTTAAATAATATGTGACCAAGCTTTATTTATTTTTATTTTGGCGGATTGCCAGATATCAAGCGTTGTTTATTCCTAGGCGTTATAAAAATTATTAGGGTGTTAATAATAAGAAGCATTGGTTAACTGTTAATCATTATTCAATCATTGTCTGCATTATGCATTAATATGATTTGATACTTAATATTATTAATTAATAGCAATGTTAATTTTTTATTTGATTTGTGTGGTATTATGGATGAAAACAAATTCAAAGGCACAACAACCCTTGGCATTGTCTGCCAAGACGGAATCATACTTGCAGCCGATAAGAGGGCGACAATGGGCAATTTCATTTCAAATAAGGAGATGAAAAAAGTATGGAAAATCGATGACAACCTTGCAATCACGATTGCAGGTGGGGTTGGCGATGCGCAGGAGATAATAAGGATACTTAAGCTGCATAATGAAATCTACAAAATGAATGAGTCAAGGCCGATGTCCCCTAAGAGCGCAGTTTCATTGCTGTCCGTAATACTTAATAACAACAAAATGGTGCCTTTTTACATACAGCTAATAATAGGAGGGCTCGACAACAACAATAAACCGCAGCTTTTCAACCTTGATCCTGGCGGAGGATACACAGAGGAAAAAGCATATACAACTACTGGCAGCGGAACAGAGTTTGCCGTTGCATATCTTGATGACAATTATTCAGAAAATATGCTCACAAAGGATGTTGTGAAAATTGCAGCAAAAGCAATATCTGCAGCGATAAAGAGGGACATATTTACAGGAGATGCGATATTAGTTGCAACCATAACAAAAGATGGCTACAAGGAATACACAGGAAAGGATCTCGAGAAGATGATTGCTAGCAAGTAACATGTTTTGTTACTCTTTGTCCATACATAGAGTCCAGTATTAAGAAATGTCTGCGCCAACTTCAAAATACAGTTTATTTAGAAATAAAAATCTACCTAAGACATAGGAATAACAGAAATAATAAATATAAATTAAAAGCGCAATGCGCAATGATGGAAACCATACTATTTTTCTGCTTTTACTTTTACACAAGTGGTTGTTTTGAAAGAAATTAATGAAAATAATGAGAAAACCAACAGCAAAAATCTGATAGAAGAAATCGAGGAGATGATCCCCAAGGAAATAGGGTTTGTAAAAGCCGAATTCGAGGGACCTGATATAGTTGTTTATCTTAAGAATGCAAAGTTCGTATATAACAACGATACAATAATAAAGAACATAGCTGTCGAGTTGAAGAAGAAGATAATCGTCAGGAGCGATGAGAGCTCTTTGCTCAATCCTGAAGAGGCCTTGGCAAAGATAAAGGCAATTTTACCTGCTGAAGCAGGCGCAGGCAGCATAAGGTTTATGCCTGAGTTCGGCTCTGTTTACATCGAAGCAGTCAAGCCAGGCCTTGTCATAGGAAAAAAGGGTGCAACTCTTAGAGCAATAATGTTCGAGACCGGCTGGGTGCCAAAGGTGCTCAGAATCCCGACAATGGAAAGCTCTACTATAGACGGGGTTAGAAACCTAGTATATAATGAAAGAGAATTCAGGAAGAAATTCCTGCTTAGCCTAGGGAAAACAATAAACAAGCCCATTGGGAAGAGCGAATGGCTGAAGATGACAGCGCTCGGAGGATATAGAGAGGTCGGAAGGTCTTCCATGCTGCTAGAGACAAAGAACTCAAAGATACTTATTGACTGCGGAATAAGCCCTGAGCCAGGGCTAAGGGGCGCTGCGGCAAACGAGGACTCTGAAGTCAACAAGGCATTTCCTTATCTGGATGCAGCAAATTTCTCGATAGAAGAACTCGACGCTGTTGTGCTCACGCATGCGCATATGGACCACATAGGGTTTGTGCCGTACCTCTTCAAGTATGGGTACAAAGGGCCTGTATACTGCACAACGCCTACGCGGGACCTTGCAGCCTTGCTGCTCAACGACTACTTCAGGCTTGTGCAGAAGAGCGGAGGAGTCCCTCTTTATGATGAAAAGGACATAAGGTCCATGCTCCTGCACATAGTTCCGAGGGAGTACGGTGAGGTTACAAACATCACTAATGAGCTCAAGCTTACATACCATAATGCAGGCCATATCTTAGGAAGCGCAATCGTGCATCTCCATGTTGGGGAAGGCGAATATAACCTTGTCCACACAGGCGACATGAAATATGGGTTCACTAGGCTGTTTGATTCTGCTGACACTAAATACCCTAGGATGGATGCGCTGTTCATAGAAAGCACTTATGGAGGGCGCAATGACTCCTCTGGAAACAGAAAGGATGCAGAGATAAATCTCATGAATATAATAAAAAGGACAATAATGAATAAAGGCAAGGTGCTCATTCCACTCTTTGCAGTAGGAAGATCACAGGAGATACAGCTTGTGCTTGACTCCTACTTCAAGGCATACGAGCTGGATGTGCCAGTGTATCTGGATGGCATGATACTAGAGGCGAGCGCGATACACACTGCATACCCGGAATACCTGAAAGAATCCTTGAAAAACAGAATCCTTAACAATATGTCCCCATTTGAAAGCAGCATATTTGAAGTCATAAAAGGGGAAAGAGAGCAGATACTTGAAAAAGGGCCTGCAGTAATCCTTGCAAGCGGTGGAATGCTTAATGGAGGAAGCAGCCTTGAATATTTCAAAAAGCTTGCAGATGACCCTAAGAACTCACTGATATTTGTCGGATACAACAGCGCAGGCTCGCTTGGCAGGAGGGTGCAGAACAATCTCAAAGAGGTTCCTTTGCAAGACGAAAATGGAAAGCTCATACCCATAAGCGTGAAAATGAATGTGAATACAGTTGAGGGCTTCTCAGGCCACAGCGACAGAAAGGAGCTTATGAGCTTTGTAAAGAACCTGAAGCCAAAGCCTACAGAAGTCTTTACAATGCATGGCGAAGAGCAGAAATGCGAGGACCTTGCGTCAAGCATAGCAAAGTTGCTCGGTACAAGTTCAAGGGCGCCGAGAAATCTTGATTCTATAAGGCTGAAATAAATGGCATACTTTATGCATGTTATACAATGATGTCTATTTTTGTTTGCCCCTGATCATTATTCTTTCTTTCATAAACCTGCTCAGAATTTTCATCACTAGGAAGCCTCCTCAAAAGGTTAGCATGCCTTATCTTTTCAATTACTCTTGTGGTAGGGTTATTTGAATTTATAACAACATCTGACTTTGATTTATTTATGAATTTTACATCCATTGTATCCAAATATAAATGAACCTAAATGCTTTTATCTATGTGGTGTAAAATCTGCCTTCATAACTTCCTTTGACATCTCGGGTATGTTCTCTATCTTAAACTTCTCCTCTTCTAATAATCCATTCACTTCTTTAAGGCATATTTTATTTTTCTCATTATCTGTAGGCTTGACTGTAAATAATAAGAATCAAAAAAATCTCTTAAATATCATCTCTTAAATATCATTAAATTAGGGACTTTGCCATTGCTATATAAAATCTTAAAGTGTTATAAATAATTGCTAATGCTTAAATATTTTCTTTTACAAATATGAGATTAGTTACCTGCTATTATACACTTTAAGTTCTATTTTATTTATATTTAATTAATTAATTTTCTGGTTTTACTATGAGCGATGAAATTTCAAGGTTATCAATGAAAGAAATTCGAATCGGTAGATATATAATGGTAGACAATATTCCATGCAAAGTGGTGGAGATAGAAACAAGTTCTCCTGGAAAGCATGGATCTGCAAAAATGCGTATTACTGCAATTGGCATATTTGATGGCCAAAAAAAGACACTGCTTAAGCCTTCAAGCAGTGACGTAGAAGTGCCTGTAATTTCAAAGCATAAGTCTCAGGTGGTATCTATAACTGATAAAATTGCACAGCTGATGGATCTTGAGACATATGAGGTGTATGAATTGGCTATACCCGAAGATTTGCAAGGTAAAGTAAAACAAGGAAATGAAGTGGAAGTAATTGAAGCAACAGGAAGGAAATTAATGTCGAAAATAATTGGTGAATCAAAATGAACATAAAAATAGTTTCAGAATTTGACAATAAGCTGCTGGATAGAAAAGAGATAAAGTTTATTATTGAAAATACTGATTCTCAGACCCCAAGAAAATTGGATGTGAAGGCAGAACTCTGCAAAAAGGCAAGCCTTAACCCTGATAATACTATTATAATGCGCATAAATCAAGAATTTGGCTCGCAGAATCTAAATTGTGTCGCACATTACTACAATTCAAAGGAGTCTATTGCAAAGTTTGAGCATGACTATATCTTGAACAAAAAGAATGCAAAGGAAAAGGTAGAGAGCAAAGAGGAAGCAAAATAAGGTGCTCTAAGTTCTTTTCTATCTATGACAAGTGTTTTATATGGCTGAAAACAAAAAAGTAAAAAAGGAAAAAAAGCAGAAAGGGGAATATACAGAAGGGAAATTCTGTCCAAAATGCGGGTCACGCATGGCTATTCACAGCGATAGATTTTCATGCGGAAAATGTGGATATACTGAATTCAAAAACAGTAATCCAAAGTAATAGATACTCTGCAAAATTGATCAGAGGCAGGTGATCTACTGAATATGTCTGATAAGCGTAAGCTAAAATTTTCATTTGGTCAAGGTAAACAGCATAGCAGAAATAATAGAAATAACAGATCTTTATTCTATTTGATCTCTACATGCCTTGCCCTGTCTGTAGCATCTCTTGCTCTCTTTATTTCCCTGTCAGGTTTTGCAGTATCTCAGCTTTTTCTAGAGTCTTTCATAACCTCTTACTCTACAATTGTATTTTCTATATTCTTCTCGCTTCTGGCTTTCTTTTATATATTATACAAGACTAATAGCATTGAATTTGCAGTCAAAAACCTGGGCTTGAACAGAGAGATGATAACACCCAAGAACATACTGATAGGGCTCTCTCTTTTTGTTATAATGCTAATTGTTGAATTTGGGATCTCAGCCTTCTCGCAAGTAACACACATAGCCCTGCCTACAAATGTACAGCAAGTGCTTTCAGGGCTTCCGATATATTTTTTTGTTTTCACATTTCTGATTGCCCCAATAAACGAAGAGATATTCTTTAGAGGGTTTCTTGTCAACAGGATAGGGATTATTCCAAGCGCCCTGCTCTTTGCGCTCCTTCATTTTGGTTATGCGTCTATATCTGAATTTGTAGCAGCTCTTATTTTCGGGCTCGTAGCAGGCTATGTGTTTAAGAAGACAGGTTCCCTTTATACCACAATAATTGCACATATTCTTCTGAATATGCTGACTATAGTAGCATTATTCCTTATCTAATATTTTCTATTTCAATTGGTTATATGCAAAACATAAAAGTAGTCCTTGTTGAATCAAGGTATCAGATTAATCTTGGCTATATCGCAAGGGTGGCTAAGAACTTCGGACTTAAAAAACTTTATCTTGTCAATCCTAAATGCAGGATTGCAGGAGCAAATGCAATTAAGTACTCAAAACATGCCAGAGAACTTTTAGAAAATGCTGTAGTATACAGCAGCCTTTCAGAAGCAACAAAAGGGTGCTTTGTAATTGGGACTACTGGAATATGGACAAAGTCAAGTGCATCATTTTTCAATGTTACTGATATAGATGCAGCCATGGAAATATTGCGAGGTTCTAAAATAAAAGACATCTGCCTACTGATAGGCAGAGACAATACAGGCCTTACAAAAGACGAGCTTAAAAAATGTGACATGACTATTTTCATACCTGCAAACCCTGATTATCCTGTATTGAATATTTCTCATGCATTGGCTATACTTCTATACAACATTACAAAACTAAGTTTCAAAGACAAATATGCTTTTAATAATCTGTATGCAGAAAAAGTCCAAGCAGACAATACTGCGCTGTTATTTGAAAAATTCATAGCAGGAAACAAACATGTAAGGGATAAAAAGGCAATTGCAATGGTGTTCAAGCATATACTTAAAAGAGCCAATCCAACAAAAAATGAGCTGAAAGCTCTTAATATTGCATTCCATTCTTCTGGTAAATAATACCTTATTATGCATCACAAAATAGAGAAAAAGCAGACAAAACTTTAATTTAATTATTTATTCTTTCTATTTTTCTTTTTACATCCGTGAGGAGATCCAGAATAAGCCCTGCAATTATAAACAAAACACCTATCATCAGAAATAAGAATGATGCAAGCGCCCTGCCTGTCAATGTAAAAGTGTTAGTTGAGAGAAATATAATTAATATATGAATGCCAAGCGCAAGACCTGCTATTATAAACAATATCCCAATCCCGCTGAATATAAGAAGCGGGCTAAAGTCTCTTGCGGATCTTATTATGTGAATTGCAACACCTATTCCATAAATAAACTTGGATTTTGCAAGTTTTGACTTGCCATAGTTTCTTTTATAATATTTAATTGGTATCTCATCTATTTTATACCCTCTCTTTGCTATTTCAATTGCAAAAAAGCCGATTCCTGCTCTATAAGGTTTTACATCCCTTATCTCATCAAATGCCTCGCGTTTTACTGCAAAAAGCCCTGTAAGCACATCATGTATATGTATTCTATACACTATGCTATAGAGAAGGGAGAGGAAGGCATTGCCAAATCTAAGATAAGCGTTCATTGATTCTTTCTGCAGGCCGCCGAATCTGTTTCCAAGAACAAAATCTGCCTTATTGCTTTTTATAAGGTCTATAGCCTTTTTAATGCCGTCAAGTTCATGTGTGCCGTCAGCATCTATGCTTGCAAGTATGTCCCCATGAGCATATTTAAGGCCTTTTATTATAGCAGCTTCAACACCTTTTTTTTCCTGTTTAAGTATTGTTACTTTTGTCTTCTGCAGCTTCTGCAGGTATTCTTTGCTGCTCATGTTTACTATAATTATTTCAATATCATTGCCAAGAAGATTCCTTAATTTTGGTATTATTCCGAATAGAGCCTCCTCCTGCATATTTGGAATTACTATGCTGATACGAAGTTTTTTACTATTATTTTTTTTAAATACCATTTTAACATCCCCAAAGGGGAATTTAAACATGACCTTCAATGCTAGTTATGTTGAATATGCGATTGCCGGGATTTGAACCCGGGCCGCGGCCTTGGCAAGGCCGTGTCCTACCAGGCTAGACTACAATCGCTCTTAGTTATTTCAATATTAATGATGCCAATGCATATTTTTATAAATTGCCAAAAATACAAATCATGTATCTTTAGCAGTCAGTTCAGTGAGCCTGAAAATGCCACAGGCAGGATTTGAACCTGCGACTTTCCGGTTTCCAGAAATCTTTTCCATAAAAAGATCTGCTTCAGCCGGACGCTCTCCCACTGAGCTACTGTAGCAAAGAAACAGATATTATTAACTATTAAAGTATTTAATTATTATTATTTAGCAGCGTATTTATTATAGCAATTATTTGCCTGTTCATATGCATATATATTTGGTGTTATTTTGGATACTGTAATAGCAGATAAATTCTTAAGAACCGAACTTATAGAGCCAAGAGAATACCAGATAAATATAATAAAAAGTATTGCGCATAAAAATTCGCTTGTGGTTCTTCCTACAGGACTTGGAAAGACAATAATTGCGCTCTATGCAATGTCAAATGCATTGTCATATGGGCGTAAAGCAATGATGTTATCTCCTACAAAGCCTTTGGCAGAACAGCATTACAATTCAGTTGTTAAATTTATGAAGTTGGACCAGAAAGAAATAGTTCTCATAACAGGAGTAGTGCCTGCGATAGAGAGATCCGCACTCGAAACTGATGCGAAAGTTGTTATTGCAACGCCGCAGACAGTCGCGAATGACATAAAGGCAGGAAGGCTTGACCTCAAGGAATATGGCATTGTGGTGTTTGATGAGTGCCATAGGGCAATAGGCAAATATGCATATACTTATATTGCGGATGAGGCAAAGATAAACAGCATACAGACCCTCGGGTTAACTGCATCTCCTGGAAGCAGCGAAGCAAAAATAAAAATGTTGACAGATATCCTAAACATTCAAAATATAGAGGTAAGAGTGCCAAGCGATGATGATGTATACAAATACATTGCTGGAAAGAGGACTAATATTGTTTACGTTGAAAGGAATATCGCAGTAAATGAAATAATATCTTTGCTGAAGCCAGTGATAGAAGAGCATTTTCTAAAGCTGAAAAAGTATGGGTTCTGCTATTTCAAGACATTCGAGGCGATACCAAAGGCAAAGTTTCTTGAAATAGGCAAGATTATAGGGGATATCAAGGCGCCTAACTATAGATTCATTGTTATGTTTGAATACGTATACCTTTTGCATCTTATGCATGCTTATGACTTGGTTTCGACAGAAAGCATATTTGCATTTTATGACTATTTCGAAAGGCTGAAATCCAGGACAGAAAAGAGCAGGGCAGTATCTAGCATACTCAATAACAAGAGCATAGTCCTTGCAACAGCCCTTGCAAAAAAGGTCCTTGACCAAGGGCAGGAGCATGGAAAGATGTTTAAGCTCGTGCAGATCCTGAAAACAGATCTTTCAGAAAAGACAGTGATAATATTCGCGCAGTACCGTGCAACGATAAGCAAGATTGTAGAGATCCTTAATAAAAATGGGCTGCAGGCAACTGCTTTTCTCGGCAAGAAGGGAGGCATAACAAACCAGATGCAAAAGGATATAATAAACAGGTTCAGGCTCGGCATTTTTAAAATACTAGTTGCTACATCAATAGGCGAGGAAGGGCTTGACATACCGAGTGTAGATGCAGTGGTCTTTTATGAGCCTGTATCAAGCGAGATAAGAAACATACAGAGAAGAGGCAGGGCTGGAAGAATAAACTTTGGCAATATAATAATATTAGTTGCAAGGAATTCCAAGGACGAGGTTAACCTCAATGTATCAAGGTTTAGGGAGCTTCGCATGCAGAAGATATTGCAAAAAATGCAAAAGAATCTTTCCCATGAATACAAGTACGCAGGTACTGGGCAGCAAAGGCTTGCATGATTTATAATTTTTATTGCAGACTGCTTTTGGCAAAAAGCAACTTTAGTAAGAATGCAAGGCAACCCCCTATTGCACTGTGCCTTTTTATAACATAAGATATATGCATTTTTGTAATGTAATAAATCACAAAAGTAAAATAACAAAAAGTATAAAAATATAAACAATAGAACTATATTGTACTATATAAATTTCAGGCTAAAATCAATAATTTGTCAAGTGTAAAATTCTATTGCAAATAAATCTATCTGCTTGCCAGAATTGATGCAGTGTTTCCTGAATAAACAGAAATCTCTTTGTGTGGGAGACTAACAATAGGTTGATATGGATTTAGTTATAACTGATTTAGATGCTGTCTGTAAATATATTATTTGTTTTTTTGGCCTCCCTTGTATTTTTAGGATTTATATTAAACTCTTTGTTCAGCAAAATAAAAATTGCATCAATAGTCCCTCTAATGCTAATAGGCTTGCTGATAGGGCCTGTATTTAAATTCGTGCAGACTACTCCAAATAGCATAATTATACAACTAAGCCCATTCATAACTGCTGTGGCCGTCTCATTTATCCTTTTTGATGTAGGGCTCAATATAAATTTTTTCAAGCTTAAGCAAGTTTTGACAAGCGCATTAAAATTCACATTCTTAGTTGCAATCATAACAGGGATTATCTGTTCAGCCGTTGCAATGTTTATCTCATCTTTCGTCTTTCACTGGAACCTGATAACAGTGCTGATATTCGGTTTTGCAATTGCCGGTCCAAGTACGATAGTCGTGCCAGTGGTGCTAAAAGTCACTAATTTCTCTGACGACCTAAAGACAATACTTTTATTTGAGGCAATTAGCGTAGATATACTGACCCTTATAGTGCCCCTAATCTTATCCCACTTTTTGTGCGCAAATTCAGTATGCAACATAACAACAAACCAGATAGTCACGCTTATTTTCAATAATATAATAAATTCAATAATAATTGCGATAGCCATTTCGCTCTTCTGGCTTTTTATTCTGAATAAATTTAAAGAGTATAGCAAAGACTATATGTGGATGCTTACAATGACAATGGTTCTTGCCACATATGGATTTTCAGAGCTTATAGGGCTCAATGGCGCGATTGTTGTTTTTGTTTTTGGGCTTATGCTCGCAAACATAGATAATGTGTTAAATCCAAGCTCAGCCATGTATAAATATTTTTCAATATCTGTTAATATTGAGCATATCAGAAGCTACCAAAAAGAAATAGTATTTTTTGTTAGTACTTTCTTTTTCTTATATATTGGGCTGCTGTTTCATATTCCAAGTTCAGAAATTATGACTATAATAATGATAACTGCAGGGATATTATTCAGTTTCTTGTTTTTTGGGATAAGATACTTAATGTCCCCATTGCTTACAAAGCATTTGTCAAAAAACAAGGATGTGATTGCTGTAGAAAAGTCCTTTATAAATTTTGACATTGCAAGGGGATTGTCACCTGCAATAATTGCCACAATACCTATTTCATTGGGCCTTACAATTCCAGGATTTGTCGATCAGATATTTTTTATAATACTTATATCTAATATAATTTCCAGCATAGGGATATTTTTTACATATAATTCAAAAAAACTTGCATCGCAATCCGAGCCTGCGCCGCAGCAGAATCCTGCAGGTATACAGATATCTTCATCAAAGTAATAAAACAACCTTGCTATTTATAGCATAATTATTGAGGAAAAATATACTTTTACAACTCAGTTACACTACAGGTACAAAAAACAAAAACAATAAAAATAAGCAACTGCTAATCAATAGGACTAGCAGCAGTAAAATATAAAATAATAATAAAAACTTAAAATTAAACTAAAAACAAAAAGAGCCCAAGACGCAGATTTTTATCTTTCTGCAGGCTTCTTAGATTTTATTATCTTGACTTTCTTTGGAGTTATGAGCAATTTTTCTTCATCAATTCTTGCTATATCTCCGTCTATCTTTGACACATACTCTTTTAAGGTTTGTATTATGCCTTTAAGAGTATTTGGCCTTTTTGACAGCTCTTGAATATTCAAAAGGATTATGTTCTTTTTGTTTAACTCTTTTTCAATAAGTGCAACATCAGACTCCTGTGATAAAGCTACTGGTTTAATATAAAAATCAGCAGGCTCATTCATCACATCAACATTGCTCATCTCTGCAGATTGCATGTATTCCTCAACATCTAATTCTTTATTGCCTCCAAGTGCTTTTCCAAGCTTATCAAATACTCCCATTTTATCACAATTTTCTATATTTTATTTTTATGTCGCCATTTTATGGTTATTATTAGATAAATAATGTTAAAATTAGTATTTTAATACTTTCTCTAAATTCTTTTAGTGGAATCCTGCAGTTTTTTAACTCTTTTGGCAATTTCCAGCAGCTGTACAGGGCTTAGTTTAAATACTTTTTCTCTCGAATGTATGCTCTCTGTGGCAAAGGATTCAGTACTTTCTTTATCAAATCCGAGCTTCTGGCTTGAATCGAGGATAGAATTCCGCAGCGTCTTTTTTTTATGCATCATTATGAGGGAAATTATATTAAGAATTTCTTTGTCTATTTCTGCCCTAAACTTTATATATATGATTGATGAATCCACCTTCGGAACAGGATAAAAATTATTTGCATTTATCCTCTTAAGCACCCTTACATCAAACTGCAACTGCGAAAATACACTGAGCTTTGAGTATTTTTTTGTGCCTGGCTTCGCAAGCATATGCTCGACGAACTCCTTCTGGAGACAGAGCACGGCATCTATTTTCAGATTCGCAATCAAATCAAGGACTTTGCTTGAGATATTATAAGGCACATTTGCTATTATAATATCTGCAACCTGTATATGATCAGTTTCAATATTTAATATATCATTATTGATAAGCAACAGATTTTTTTCATTTTCGCTAAATTCATGCTTGAGCAGAGCATACATTTCCCTATCTTTTTCTACTGCAATGACTTTCACTGCATGTGATAATAGTGCGCGCGTAAGCATGCCAAGTCCAGGCCCTATTTCAAGAACAATCTTCCCTTTTCCAAACTCTGCCTCAAATTCAGCAATATGTGGATTGATAAGAAAATTCTGACCAAGCCTTTTTTTAGGTTTGATTGCTTTTATTGTTTTAAAATAGTTCATGTGTTCATACAGATATATCTAATTTCAGAATTGTTGTCAAAATGCTTTACTCATTGATGAGGCCGAGGTCTATCAAGGTTTGTTTTGGATCTTTATAATATTGCCTTACAACTTCATTTATTTGGCTTATTGTTGTCTTTCCAAGCTTGTTTAGCCTTTCAAGTATTGCAGCGCGTATCTCCTCTTCGCGGAGAATGTACTGAGGAGGTATTCCAAGCATGTTTGATAATATATCTCTATAGGTAATGCTAGGCGCCATTGCTGATGCCTGGTCTGTCTTGAAGTCAAATTTATACAGATCTGACAGCAGCACTTTTCCGCTTTCTATACCTGATATCTCGGAAATCTGTGTAATTCTTCTGATAGGCTTGTTATTCTTGTACACCTGTGAAATTATTACTAATGCATCTATTATTGGTACAATATCTATTGGTACATCCATAGGGCTGTGCGTAAGCCTGTTTACAATATCTCTTGTTGTGGATGCGTGTATAGTACCCATGACTATCTTGCCTATGTTCATTGCTGTAAGCATATCGTTTGCTTCACTTCCTCTTACTTCCCCTACAACCATTGTGTCAGGTCTCATTCTTAAGCAGTTTTTTACAAGGTCCTCAAGGGTGAGGTCTTCGCTCGTCTCGAGGTTTATGCAGTTTTCATGTATCTCTGTATTTAGCTCATATGTCTCTTCCATTGTTATTATTCTTTGCTCAGGCCTGAAAAATGAGAACATTGCATTAAGCAATGTTGTTTTTCCTGCACCAGGCATGCCCCCAATCAGTATGTTAGCAGGCCTTACCTTAAATCCATCCACATAAAGCCATAGGCGCGCTGCAACCTTGTATGTAAGCTCGCCCATGTTTATCAAATCTATTATACTGTATGGGACCTGCTTAAAATTCCTTATTGTTATATCATATCCACGAGGTGATGTGATTAAGTTCGCCCTGCTCCCATTCGGCATGTGTACATCAATTATATTGCTTTTTGCGTCCTCATTTGTTTTATAAAGTTTTAACTTTGCAACAAATTTCTCCAATTCATCTGTTGACTCAATCCTGAAATCCATTTTTTTATAGCCTAATTTTGAGTCATATACAAATATATTCCGTGTATTGTTTATCATAATGTCCTCAATATTTATGTCATCGACAAGTTTTGAAATTGGATCAAGAGTGTTAAGATCCTCAAATATTTTTTTTATATCCTTATCATCAATATTTGGGTAGAATTCCTTTGTTGCTGTTCTAATCAACCTCAGCTTCTCATTGTCATCGACATTTACAAACTTGCCCTCAAGCTTTTTAAGCAATATTTCCTCTATAACTTCTATCTCGCTCATTCAATCATTACATTAACTGCATTTTATAATTTGCAGTTACTGGTTTTATATAGTTTATATTTATTTTATGCGTAAAATTATTTTAATCTTATTTATCTTTAATTTATTATTTCTTAATTTATCTTATACTTTATAAAAGACTTTTATTAATTTAATAATCTTTATAATTAAACATAATTTGCATAAATAATTAATTATTTCTTGATTTTCCATCGAATATAAAATAATTTTTATTGCGCGAATTTTTCCAGATTACTGTATCTCTACGACACCGCTACGCTATTAAAAATAAACAAATAGGTTTAAATATTTAAGTATTGTATTTTATTTATCTTTATGTGATTTTATGAAAGACAACGGTAAAATGAATAAAAAGGCAACCAAAGCGCAGAGCGCTATGGAATACCTAATGACATACGGGTGGGCGATTTTAATTATCGCAGTCGTTCTTGCAGCCCTTGACCTGTTAGGCGTCTTCAATGGAAGTGCATTTGTTGGAAC
>JAJYYU010000010.1:0-2640 GCA_021800515.1 Microcaldota archaeon | reverse complement strand
CAGGCTGCCGCGTACGTGCGCAGGCAAATTAAAAACAAGGCAGGATCAGACTGTTGTGAATAAGGTATGCTCATCATTGCCATTATGTAGGATAAGACATTCTTGCATTCTATTTATTTTTGATTATTTTTCCAACTCTTTTTTTAATTTCAAGACTTCATATAGCTCGTTTGGGTTCAGCAAAGGTTTCCTTATTCTTTCATTGTCCTCGCTTATTCTTGGGCATGCTGTGTTGATAAATGCGTCAAACTCTAGCATGTTGTTGAGCGAGTCAAAGTCTATATTGTTTGTGGTAAGTATATATGCATCAAGGCCCTCCCTTTTTATTGCGTTTTCAATCGCAGCAGCAGCCTGCATTCGCATTTGGCCGTTTTTTGTACTTACTATTATACCGAACCTCTTTGCTTCAACTGCACTTAAGATTTTGCCACGTGATTTTTTTTTGTATACTTCCCTCATTGAACTAATATCCTCTACCTTATTTGAGAATGGATCAACAATAATGAATGGCTTCTTTGTTTCCATTAGCGCTCCTATAGGATGGAACCTCCCGCCTCCGAAATAAAGTATGCATTCTGCATTATTTTCAACTGATGTTGCGCATCCTGCATCGCAACCAAGTATCTGCCCATCGTACTTTGCAAATGCATTCGGCTTTCCGACTAATACTGTTTTGCCCTGCTTCTCATAAAAATCTTTGACTTCAGTCAATTGCTGTATGTGCTGCACAGTGGTTACCAGGGCAATTGTTTTGAATTCTTTCAGCATGCCTAAGGATGTTTCCAGCACAGAAAGATCTGCTTTAATACTATACTCTATATATTCGACAGGATAATCAAGTTTTTGTACTTTAGGTGCAAATTCAGCATGCCCAAAATGTATTATTTTATCTGCTCCTGCTGCTGTTGCTTCTTGTGTTGCAATGTCGCATGCTCCATATGTAGGCGCGCATGAAATAATTACATTATGGCCTTCTGCTTCAAGCGTTTTTGCATGCTCAAGAGCATATTGTTTCAACCCTTCTGGGAACTGCAATAAAATCTTCATGATAAGTACTTTAATGGCTCTGATATTCTCTAAAACTTTTATAACTCTATGCTATGCGTGGATATATTCTATACTCTTAAAAAAAGCTAAAAACAAAGCAATGCTTACTGGCTGGCAATGCCTGTTGCTGATTTTGCAGTTTGCTTCGCCAGTTGCTCTTCGACCCGTATCTTGTATGAGCCTGAAAGTTTTCCCATTCCAAGCCTGAATGCATTTGCAATCAGCTTCCTGTTCTGCTTTGTCGACTTTACAAGGAATACAGACTGACCTTTTCTTATTCTTGCAGCAACTCCTATAGGCCTACCGAATGAAAGGCTCATTCCCTGAGATATTCTGTCTGCCCCAGCCCCTGTAGCCATCTTATGCTCTCTTATGACTTGATGGGGATAAGTTATAACTCTCATATAATAGTTTCCAGGAATTGCACCTTCTAATCTCTTGTTTATCATCTGCCTTGCTGATTCCAAAGAATTCGATCTTACTTGTATGTATGTTTCTGCTTCAAGTCTTACTGTTAGATCAAAGTCTGCTTTATCCTTTCCTGAATTGAAATGGATCAAGCTCGTCCTCGGCATTGACCTTACGTAATTTTTTCTTGGTTTTTTCAATGAGAACCTTGACCACGCTTGCGAGTCAATGTTCCTGTATGTTCTTGCAGGTCTAAGTCTTGCCATAATAGCACCATTGTTTTGTTTATATTTATTTGCTGTTAATGAAGCAATATATCCTATAGATTCTTGCTTCCAGTAGTCAGCATTTACTTTAAAATATTAAAAAATAAAGCTTTAATGATAAATTATTGGCACAGCAATATTTTTATTAATATTCATTAAATGGCGTTTTACAGTTTGAAATTTATATCTATTGCCAAGGCATTTCCTGAACGTAAATTAAGTTTAGCATTCCATTACTCTGCAAATATACGATACTTATTTCTAATTGTTTGCTATAATAATATTTGGTGTTAAGATGAGAATAGCAATAATAGGAACAGGGAATGTTGGAAAGAATCTTGGAGCTGCTCTTGAAAACAGCAATGAAGTTGTATATGGATCAAGGGACCCGACTGCAGCAAAGACGAAACTAAAAGGAAAAAATATTATTGGCATTAATGATGCGGCGAAATCTGCAGATGTGATAGTGCTTGCAGTGCCATATCTTGCAGCGAAGGAAACTATAGAGAAGATGAGAGAGAGCATAAAAGGAAAAATCATTATAGATGTATGTAATCCTTTAGGATCTAATTTTGAGTGGAAAAAGGATTCGCAAGACTCTGCTGCAGAAGAGATAGCAAGGCAGGCGCATGGAGCTAAGGTTGTAAAGGCATTCAATACCATATTTGCAGAAAATATGAAGACAGGGAAGGTGGGCAAAGACAAGCTTACTACATTCATTGCAGGCGATGATGAGGAAGCAAAGAATAAAGTCATGGATTTAGCAAGAGGCATAGGCATGGAGCCTGTCGATGTCGGTGCACTCAAAAAGGCAAGATATATAGAGCCTGCCGGCATTATGATGATAGAACTTGGCTATGCAAAAAATCTTGGAACTAATATAGGCTTGAAATTAGTGAAACAGAATAAATGATAAGTA